>SFBI01000167.1 GCA_007095845.1 Microcystis aeruginosa Ma_MB_S_20031200_S102 | reverse complement strand
AGAGCTTTTTGTAAGTTTTTCTTTTCTTCTAAGTCTAGGAAATCTTTGGCTGGCATAAGTAGGATTTTTCTCAAGTTACTATTTCTATTTTAGGTGGTTTAAGTGCGTTTTAGCTTATCTCATGGACGAGACGGATAAGTATCCACCTTTGATTTTAAAGTAGGTAGAGGCGGTCATGTATTTTGTTGTCAGTTACGACATTTCCGACGATAAGCGACGAACCAAAATTCACAATACGTTAAAGTCCTACGGCCAACGGGTGCAGTATAGTGTTTTTGAGTGCGATCTAACCGATACCCAGTACGCTAAGCTGCGCGGGCGCTTGAGTAAGTTGATCAAACCCGATACCGATAGCATCCGCTTTTATTTTCTCTGCGCCTGTTGTCGGGGTAAAGTGGAACGTATCGGTGGTGAGTTACCCCGGGATAATACGATTTTTTTTGTTTAGCTCGGTTGCGCTTCGGGGTTGCTGTAAAAATCCTTAACTATTATCTGGTGGCTGGAAAGCTTATGCAATATAGATTCGAGATGATTTTCCTTTCCAACGTGAGGCGCACCTTATCCCGTAAGGTTTTGCGGGTTCTTGAAGAAGTGGGTCACTTGTTGTACAGTGGGTTTATTGCGGGTGCGGCGCAACGGAACCTTGAAAACCCCATAGCGTATGGCTTTTACCACTGGGTGTTCCAATTAATCTTAAGCCCTATTAGGGATTGAAACCTGCTATTTCTGATTTCCATTATGGAATACGAAAAGTTCCAATTAATCTTAAGCCCTATTAGGGATTGAAACTTTTGATAGGATAATCCCTTCATAATCACAGATTCGTTCCAATTAATCTTAAGCCCTATTAGGGATTGAAACACATGAAGATCAAACATCTTAGATGATTGAAGGGTACAGTTCCAATTAATCTTAAGCCCTATTAGGGATTGAAACGGCTACCTACGGACTGCGGCCGCATGAATTATTCCGTTCCAATTAATCTTAAGCCCTATTAGGGATTGAAACATTATCATGGGCAATTCGAGGCATAGGTATTAGCCTAGAGTTCCAATTAATCTTAAGCCCTATTAGGGATTGAAACTAACAATTTTTAATGGCACATCGGTAGATATCCGTGTTCCAATTAATCTTAAGCCCTATTAGGGATTGAAACTTCTGGTCGGCCCCGATTTTTTCGATCGCATTCTGTTCCAATTAATCTTAAGCCCTATTAGGGATTGAAACGAGTTGAATGAGTGGCAGCGACCCGTGGCTTATCACGTTCCAATTAATCTTAAGCCCTATTAGGGATTGAAACCTCGAATGCCCCCATCTGCCTGATTCTATTAATCACGTTCCAATTAATCTTAAGCCCTATTAGGGATTGAAACCTTTGGAAGGGGGAGCCAAAGCTGGCACTGCTGGTTCCAATTAATCTTAAGCCCTATTAGGGATTGAAACGAGGATTTTTCCAAAATAGCTTCCAGATTTGTCTCGTTCCAATTAATCTTAAGCCCTATTAGGGATTGAAACACCAAAAACGACCCCCGACGCATTCCGATCGCAGGTTCCAATTAATCTTAAGCCCTATTAGGGATTGAAACTCTGTTCTGGGGGAAGGACAATTTCCTTTAAATCGTTCCAATTAATCTTAAGCCCTATTAGGGATTGAAACGAGAGTAGGCCGAGCGCCTACTAAATTCCCCTCATGTTCCAATTAATCTTAAGCCCTATTAGGGATTGAAACCCCTATGGCTTACGCGATGCCTACGCTGTTCGGGTTCCAATTAATCTTAAGCCCTATTAGGGATTGAAACAGGATTTTCTGGGGCAACGGAAGCTCGAATTCTGTTCCAATTAATCTTAAGCCCTATTAGGGATTGAAACCAGAAATTTGACCTCGACCCGTGAGGGTAGCTCCGGTTCCAATTAATCTTAAGCCCTATTAGGGATTGAAACAGAATCTAATCAGCAGCCCGGAGAGTCTCTCTCGGTTCCAATTAATCTTAAGCCCTATTAGGGATTGAAACTAAAATGGGATGAGCAAAAACAGGTAGATTTTTTGATTGTTCCAATTAATCTTAAGCCCTATTAGGGATTGAAACATTGATGCTAAGACAGCTCCCGGCGATCGCTATTTTGTTCCAATTAATCTTAAGCCCTATTAGGGATTGAAACCTCTTGGAAATGGCCAAGGACAGGGAGTTAAATCTGTTCCAATTAATCTTAAGCCCTATTAGGGATTGAAACCTCGATCCTGAAGAGGAATCTTACCGAGCCGGCCGTTCCAATTAATCTTAAGCCCTATTAGGGATTGAAACTATTAGTTGCGATTCTAGTGATGATCACATCATTGTTCCAATTAATCTTAAGCCCTATTAGGGATTGAAACGCCAGTTTTTTCCATCCTCTCAGGTTGGATCTCAGTGTTCCAATTAATCTTAAGCCCTATTAGGGATTGAAACTGCATTTATTCCAATCCCCCCATCTGGGAACCTAGTTCCAATTAATCTTAAGCCCTATTAGGGATTGAAACAAGCTTAATCTCAAAGAAAATTCCTTGAAGCAGAGTTCCAATTAATCTTAAGCCCTATTAGGGATTGAAACGATCATCATGTGAAAAGATTAGAAAGTGAGAATAGTTCCAATTAATCTTAAGCCCTATTAGGGATTGAAACGTAACGCCGTAACGCCGTAACACCCTTATCTAGTAAGTTCCAATTAATCTTAAGCCCTATTAGGGATTGAAACTATCCCTTCGAGGATGCCTGTCACCTCATCATCGTTCCAATTAATCTTAAGCCCTATTAGGGATTGAAACGCCTAAGCCTCTACGATCAAGAGCTTAGGGAAATGGTTCCAATTAATCTTAAGCCCTATTAGGGATTGAAACAAAGATGGCGTGGAAGCTGCGTACAATCGATACGGAGTTCCAATTAATCTTAAGCCCTATTAGGGATTGAAACCGATCTTGGCGATCGATAGCAGGGTTTCTGCTCGCGTTCCAATTAATCTTAAGCCCTATTAGGGATTGAAACTACCTGCCCCGATTTTTTCGAGAAATGGGAATTGTTCCAATTAATCTTAAGCCCTATTAGGGATTGAAACGGAATTGTGCCAACGACTGGGGATCGACTACAGAAGTTCCAATTAATCTTAAGCCCTATTAGGGATTGAAACACGGATGCCTGTAAGTATTTAGCTCAAAGAAATCGTTCCAATTAATCTTAAGCCCTATTAGGGATTGAAACATACGAACCGGGTGCTAAATTCGACAACGCTCTTAGTTCCAATTAATCTTAAGCCCTATTAGGGATTGAAACACCATCTAAGTCACCATCTAAGCTACTATCTAAGTTCCAATTAATCTTAAGCCCTATTAGGGATTGAAACCCGGTCCTAGGTAGTGCAGACATATGACCCCACGTTCCAATTAATCTTAAGCCCTATTAGGGATTGAAACTTTCTATTTTCTTTTTGATAATTTCAGATTAACCAAAGTTCCAATTAATCTTAAGCCCTATTAGGGATTGAAACAAAGAAAACAGAGATGTAAACCAGACTGGACTACGGTTCCAATTAATCTTAAGCCCTATTAGGGATTGAAACGACAACTGTTGACAAGAGATGTAAACTGATAAGTGGGTTCCAATTAATCTTAAGCCCTATTAGGGATTGAAACTCTTGGCTACGGGTGAGGGAACACCGGGGGTGATATTGTTCCAATTAATCTTAAGCCCTATTAGGGATTGAAACCAAAAAATCGGTAATTCCGAGAATTTCTAAGACTGTTCCAATTAATCTTAAGCCCTATTAGGGATTGAAACCCGGTGAGTAGCCATGTTCCTAAGCAGTTTTCATGGTTCCAATTAATCTTAAGCCCTATTAGGGATTGAAACTTCTCCTGGGCGAAAATGCCGAAAGCCTTGGAATCACAGGTTCCAATTAATCTTAAGCCCTATTAGGGATTGAAACCGGTTTTTGACGTTCCAATTAATCTTAAGCCCTATTAGGGATTGAAACGGAGGAAGCGGGGGGGTTACAAGTGATGAGTTTCCGTTCCAATTAATCTTAAGCCCTATTAGGGATTGAAACAATGCCTTCAACCATAATTCGCGAGAGTTCCAATTAATCTTAAGCCCTATTAGGGATTGAAACATTTTCTAAATCTTCATCATTGCAAAGCTTCACGAGTTCCAATTAATCTTAAGCCCTATTAGGGATTGAAACTTTGTGCCGGCTAATAGCCGGCTAAACTACTTTATTGTTCCAATTAATCTTAAGCCCTAATTCGCGAGAGTTCCAATTAATCTTAAGCCCTATTAGGGATTGAAACATTTTCTAAATCTTCATCATTGCAAAGCTTCACGAGTTCCAATTAATCTTAAGCCCTATTAGGGATTGAAACCGTTTTTACTCGACACCCATCCACATTGATCCTCCCGTTCCAATTAATCTTAAGCCCTATTAGGGATTGAAACCAATCAAACCAACCAAATAGCTTTCATTTGCCATTGTTCCAATTAATCTTAAGCCCTATTAGGGATTGAAACAAGCATAAATCTGACAAAAAAAGACGCTATCAAGCGTTCCAATTAATCTTAAGCCCTATTAGGGATTGAAACTGATCATGGCTACTTACACGGCGCAAAGTTATAGTGTTCCAATTAATCTTAAGCCCTATTAGGGATTGAAACACTGAAAGGAGAACAAAATATTCAAAGGTGCTAACGTTCCAATTAATCTTAAGCCCTATTAGGGATTGAAACGGAACTTCGATCGCCACTGCCAGTCGGTGAAAAGTGCGTGTTCCAATTAATCTTAAGCCCTATTAGGGATTGAAACATTGATACAAGCAGGTCGAATTTATACAAAAGAAAAGTTCCAATTAATCTTAAGCCCTATTAGGGATTGAAACATTGTGGCAGCTTTGTCGATTCGGTGCGTATAATTGTTCCAATTAATCTTAAGCCCTATTAGGGATTGAAACCGGCTAAGACTAGGTGTTGAGGAGAATATCAATTTCTCGTTCCAATTAATCTTAAGCCCTATTAGGGATTGAAACATTGTGGCAGCTTTGTCGATTCGGTGCGTATAATTGTTCCAATTAATCTTAAGCCCTATTAGGGATTGAAACTTAAATCAAGTTTAGGAGGTAATTATGGCTAGTTTTGTTCCAATTAATCTTAAGCCCTATTAGGGATTGAAACACGAGACTTCGCGATGCTTTGGCTCTCGGCAAGAATGTTCCAATTAATCTTAAGCCCTATTAGGGATTGAAACTTTAACCCTGCTAAAGGTTTCGTGAAGCTTTGCAATGATGAAGGTTCCAATTAATCTTAAGCCCTATTAGGGATTGAAACAGAGCAGTATCAACAGCAACTCGGATCGGCTGAGAGTTCCAATTAATCTTAAGCCCTATTAGGGATTGAAACTGATTTCAGAGTGCGAAATCGAAGGGAGTGCTACGTTCCAATTAATCTTAAGCCCTATTAGGGATTGAAACTAAGGATACCCTCACTTAACCAAACTTGACCGCTATCCTTGTTCCAATTAATCTTAAGCCCTATTAGGGATTGAAACGATCAGCAGGGCGTAGTCTCTGACTCCCTTAAGGGTTCCAATTAATCTTAAGCCCTATTAGGGATTGAAACTTACGCGACCAGCTTGAGGTGACGAAACAACGGGGTTCCAATTAATCTTAAGCCCTATTAGGGATTGAAACCAGTCAAACCAACCAAATAGCTTTCATTTGCCATGGTTCCAATTAATCTTAAGCCCTATTAGGGATTGAAACATTGTGGCAGCTTTGTCGATTCGGTGCGTAAGCTTTTACGCATTTAAGTTACATTAACAGCATTACCCTTATTTTTAAGTTTTCTACTCCATTTAATAATCAATCCCCCTTCATTTAAAAGCTGATTGACTACTTTTTCCAGTTCT
>SFBI01000166.1 GCA_007095845.1 Microcystis aeruginosa Ma_MB_S_20031200_S102 | reverse complement strand
TAACCAGTTTGTGCCTTAAACCTTTTCCTGTATGGGTTTCAGCTATTTTTGGGCGTAGGCTCTCTCATCGAATTTTATTTTAAGTTAATTATTTGCATAACAGTTACCGAAGAGCCCAACTATTTGAGGTATAGTATTCTCAAAATCCCAGAGAATGCCAATAAGATTGTTAGTTTCTGTATGGTGAGCCTTCCAATCATAGCTTTTCATTACCTCGATTCTTGTGTCTCCCATATCGGGTTTTTCTTTTCCAGTCTTCTTTAATTCTCTTGGTGTAGGAACACTGCCACAAGTGGCTTTAACCTCTACTCCCCCATTAGCAAATGGACTAAATGGAGACTTATCTCGCATTCGTCTTTCTTGGGAAAGTTGTTCAAAAAAAACTTTGCCATTCTTATCCATTAACAGCAAATCTGGATAGCCGTCTTGATGCGGATTGTTGATAAATAATCCCTGGGATTTATTGGCAAACTCTATGGCAAATAGCTCACCAATAAATGCGGAAAGATTCCTCATACCTAGAATTCTAAATATATCTACTGGTATATCTTGGACGATTTTTTTAACAACAGAATGACATTTAACTAATGAATGCTCAAATATGACTTTATCGATAGTTATTTTCTGACCTTTTTTTGAGAAAAAGCTGGTATCAGAATGTTTATTTATGATATAACTCATTAATTTCTTCCGCAACAGTATTAACAAAAGTAACAATATCCATATCCAGAGCTGAAATAATTTGTTCTAAGGAGTCCAAAGTAATGTGGCTCTTCGGTTCCGCAATTTTTGTCAATTGTTTGCGATCTGGAGCGAACTAATCAATTAAATCTCTTGCCAGATAAGGATTTAGTCGATTTATGCCCCCCTATCGAACCATACCAAGTAACGAAGAACCAGAATTCCATTTAATTCCACATTTATGACTCGTATCCTAAGGTTAGCAAAACCACTTCTTCCAATTGGGCAATTATTTCGGGACTCAGTTGTCTCAGTGTGCGGATCAAACGAGTTTTATCCAGCACTCTCATCTGAAAACATAGGGCAACAGAATCTTGGCCGAGTCCACCATTACCCTGTTCTATCAGTAAGCATATAGGCAAAGCAGCGCGACGTTGGTTGGTGGTGAGCGGAATAGCAATGATCGTAGTTGAGAACTGGGAAACAAGGTCATTCTGGAAAATGATGACGGGACGAATGCCCGCTTGTTCAGAACCTTGAGTTGGATTGAGGTCGGCTAACCAGACTTCACCCCGTTTCAGAGGATTAGTCATCATTGATCTTCTTGATGGAGTATTACTGCATAGTCATTCATACCTTCTTCAGCAAAGGCGCGATCTTGATCAGCAAACTCTGCAAACAGATCGGCCAGTTGCATGGGATCGAGGACAGCCCGATGACGCTGACTGCGAAACTTTAAAAAGGCAATAAAATCAGCCACTTGCTGAAGCTGATTATCAGTCAGTCGATCCAAGTCTTGCTTAAGAGCTTCAGCGCTTACTGGCATAGGAAGAAAAAACATTCCGACTTCCCCATTATAAGGGATCCTGGCCAACAGCCGTCTTCAACAAACCCCCATGAGTCCCTGAGTGCGTAGCGGGGTAGGGAGGACGTTCATACGTTCGGACCTTATCAGTTACTACTGTCTGATTCACCCGCGCTGCTAGACCCATTACCACCTGAAGTCGCCACTATTATTGAAGTTGCAGTGATGCTAATTGTCTGCCACTCGCTGCTTGTCTTTTCTGCCAATCAGCAAATAGGGCCTTGAAATCATAATTAAAAGATTTGGCTTGTTCTTCTCGTATTCTGTGTAATTCTTCAAGAATTTCATCTTCCCACATAAATTTACTCTCCCATCAATTCATATTAGTCCTCGTGATTCTCCCCCGACTTTTACTTACTTTGTCTAGCTTGACCAACTTTTAGCCAGGCAAAGATTTGTTGTGGAGTCAGTGTCAACTGAACCCCTGCAATTACCTTAAGCTGGTGATCCCCTCTGCAAACTTCCGGCTCTTGTTGGGGAGTAAACATTAAAACAGAATAATCATCTGGATCAAGCATCCATCCTAATTTACTGCCATGTTTTAAACAATGTAAAATGTTGTCAATTACACGGTTTACCTTTTGATCCGGTGAAAAAATTTCGATAGTCCAATCAGGTGCTTCCCTAAAGTCGTCCTCCAGTTCACCTGCTTGATTGAGGTTAATTCGATTCCATGCAATTACCGCCACATCAGGAACGATCGAACGCCCGCCGAAGGTACATCGCAACTCAGGTAAGGCTGTATAATCAGTAGTGTGGCTGTCAACCTCAGCTAAAAGACGTTTTTGTAGGATAGAGTGTCGAGTCTTAGGCATGGGTTTCTGAATTGCGACTCCATGCAAGTATTCCCATGCTGGAGAATCCTCCAAATATGGCAATTTGAGGAAATCTTCAAGGGTGAGACTCTCAGTCAAGGAAGTCGTCATCGGTTCAAGCAAAGGTTTTTTTTGTGACTTCATTATAAATGAAGTTTATCTGGGTTGCTTACCGACGATTCAGGCATATTTGAGGAGAATTGGCCATCTCAATCAAATGGGTCGATTTCTTAACTATTCTGACTGACTGGTATCACTGGAAATGCCCACAGAGATCACAAAATTGGCCAATTGTCAATAGCTTTTCAGATGCTCTCACCTTGGTTATGGCGCCTCCCACTCTTTCTTTTCTAGTTCTTTAGCAAAGTGATTAAATATTAACCCAACTTCTTCCAATCCTAACCCTTCTTCTCGACTTATTTCTTCGATACTAGAATTTTTTACTCTCTCATAAATCATCGATTCATAGCGGATTGTATGATGCTGTCTTAATCTCATAAAACTCAATCTTTCGCTAATATACTTTTAGCACTTTTGACAATGAAACTGGCGGCGTGGCACTTCCAGATATACTGGACTGCCTAATATTGATAAATCTCTGACTAGATTGTAAGTACCTAAGCAAAATTAATTACACATATCTAACCCCCTCTTGCCTTTTGCCTCTTGCCTTTTGCCTATCTTTACTAGGAAATTAATTTTGCACGACTACTTACTCTGTCTGATTGATTCTGTCCAAGATTTGATGGCAATTCGGACATTCAATTGTTTCATTTAAAAGAGCAAGCTTTAGGAAAATTGTCTGATCAATTTTTTGATAATTGACCACTGTTACATTTGGTAAATCGAGGAGTTGATCAAAATTTATCCACATAACTCACCTCTGGTTCTGTATTGCCATTATACCATGCTCACACAGAACTTAGAAGAGCCAAATTTTCCTGTAGTAGTTATGCAAAGATCTTGCCCATAATCTACGGTGTTTTTGGAGAAGATGTTGGTGAAGAGTTTGTCGGAACAGGAGAGCTTTGTAAAGGTGAGGTTGTCTTTAAAGAGTCGATTTTTGAGACAAAAGTATAGTAGGATATAACATTTGTTCCTATAATAGTTGTCAATGCCAAAAATAAAGTAATCATATTATTCCTAAAATAACTTTCAACAGATCCCTCGATCTTTGATACCTGTTGGCTTAGTTTGTTAAAATCATCTTTAGAAACCAAAGGGCTTGTTGAATTTGACAACTCCCTTCTAATAACTTCTAAGCTTGGCAGCTCTTTTACTTTGTCATTAATTCTATCTAAATCTAACTCCCGAATTCTCGAAATAGATGTCTCTAGCAGTCCTAGAGATTTGCCTTGATTGTCAAATTTTTCCGCAAAAATTTGAAACCTCTCCTTGAGATTTTCGTCAATACCACTAGAATATTGTTTGAAACGATCTGTTTCTTTCTTAAACTCATCTAGTTGTTTCTCAATAGATCTAACAGAGCTATTCGCTTCGCTAATGAGTCTTTCATATCTTTCGGTAGCAGCTTTCCACAAAGCAGACTGAGTTTCTAGCTGACCGGCCGTATAAGTCAGGTTAGTCTCCACACTCTGAAGTTTTTCCGTGACGGCCTGCATAGCTCCTCGCAAGCTTTCTAAGACTTGAATTCGCTCTTCTTCTGTCGGCTTAGTTGTCATGTCTTTGCGGTCACAATCATAATTGTATTGAAATTTTCTTATTATAGCACATTTATAGGTCAAGTTAGCTGTCGATATTTCCCTTTAACTGACCCGAAACCAGAACTAGGCGCATCACTACTCATTAGACTGACTGGAATCTGCCTAATATCTCGTCTAGGGTGGTTAGACCGACAAAGCACATCCAAGACCCCTTGAGCGTGATTAGGAGTTACCCCTTGACAATCAAGACAGTCGCTATAAAATTAGCTTACTGCTACTCAGTGCCTTCGGCATCCCACTAATAATTTTTGATCATTAATTCTCTACCAGATGCCGCCGCTCCTTGTTTATAATTATTCATGCCATACTGAAGATTCCACTCGATAATCTGGGCAAAATCAAAGAGTTTTCGTATCTCTGGACAATCATCGTAGGTAATTAACCATTTAGCCTGACATTGACGCATATTATCGGCAAAACGTTGATGATCGAAGCTGGTATGTAAATTACCTCTTACACCGTACAAACGGGATTTTGTGGCACTATAGTAGGGGGGATCGAGAAAGATAAAAACTTCTTTTCCCTCAGCAAATAATAATTCTTCGTAGTCTTGGTTAGTAATTTTTACTGATGCTAATAACGGCGCAATTTGAGTTAATCTGGCAATTGATGAATCAGTAAATCTACTGGTAAAAGCTGCTTGGGAATACCCCCCCGAATCCACTGTTCCCGAAAAAGTAATCCGATTTAAGATAAAAAAACGCACTGCTTTCTCAAAGTCGGTTAACTTTAAATCTTCCCTTGTCAAATCTTGAAATAATTCTCGTCCGCTATCATATTTCTGTTTGATTTCTGTTATTTTTGCTACCAATAAATCAATATTTTCTTGAGCGCATTGCCAGAAACAATATAAATCATAATTTAAGTCATTAATCCAATAGGTTTTTATTTGTTGTCCAAAGAGTTGTTTAACAGCAAAAAGCACAGAACCACCACCAAAAAAAGGTTCTCGATATTCCCTAATATTGACAGGAATTTGCGGCAGAATTTGCTTAATTGCCCGGGATTTACCACCGGGATAGCGCAAGGGACTTTTAATTTTTGACATTTTATTTACTAATTTACCAGCCACAGTTTGGTTTGGTTGTTGATCACCGAAGCCGCATAACTGTGGCTTGCAACAGTTCGCTGCACTAGGGTTGTTATGCCGCATCAGTTACTACTGTCTGATTCACCCGCGCTGCTAGACCCATTACCCCCTGAAGTCGCCGAGGGATTTGTTAGATTAGGACTAGGTTTAGGAGTTGTCTGAGGAGCCTTTGGAGGTTGGGGACGTAGCTTGGCCACTCCATTCCAACTATGCTTCTCAGTTACAGGTTGACGATGAGTATCAGAGGATTTTTCTTGGCTCATGCTTGTTCCTTTTTTAGTTAAGTTAACTACCGGCGAGGCTCTTCTTGACTGTGTGTGATAATTTTTGATTATGGCATCGTGAAATGCTTATTGGGCAAGACTTTTAGGACTATTTTGCACAAGAAACTATCACTATAGACATCGTTTCCACACAGAAACTGGAAAAACCCCGCCGAATCCATCCCAATTATAACGATTAGCACCATACCTACGACGAAACTGATCCAGGCAGTTGTATCTAGACACATCAATTTTCTGCTTTCAATTTCAGAACCTTCTAATAATATTTTTTTAATATGTGTAGAATTCTCGTCCAGAATATAAATGACTGAAACTACAGTAATCAGAAAGGCAAAAAGTGCAAGACCAAAAAGGATTATCTGTAAAAGGCTTGAAACTCCAACTGTTCTTAGCAAAGTAACCAACAATCCAATAGCTGTAACTGACAAACCTAATAACTGCTTATCACGTTCAAGCCTTGTATTAAGCCATGCACCTATCTTGCACTGTAAAAGGCTTTTTCCTTTGCTTCGTAGTCTTCCTTGTCTGAACTCTCCATATCTTTAGGATTCGCGTAGAGGCGATTGAATGATCAATGCCTCGATATTAGCACCCAGGCCTCTCCAGTATCAATAACGGTTTTGATAACTTCTCTTTGCCCGTTAGATTAACCATCTACTTAACCGTTGGTTTGCGGAATTTGGAGGGAGAGGGAAAATATTCTACCCGTTCATTTTTAAGTGCTTGTGCCATGAAATCGCGCCAAATGGGAGCGGCAAAACCACCGCCGGTGATACCTTTACCTAAAGTGCGGTTTCGGTCATCTCCAATCCAAACTGCGGTGGCTAATTGGGGAACATAACCGACAAACCAGACATTTTTCTCGTTATCAGTAGTACCGGTTTTTCCCGCTGCCGGACGACCGATTTGGGCCGAGGTTGCTGTTCCCCCCTGAATAACTCCCTGTAGGACAGAATTGAGGGAAGCGGTGGCCCAGGGGTCTAAAACTAGCTTCGGTTTGGGTGTATTATCGAGCATGACGTTACCCCGGCTATCGGTAACACGCATGATAAAGGTAGGCTCGGAATGCCAGCCATTACTGGCAAAAGTAGCGTAAGCTCCCGCCATTTCCAGAGGGGTCACATCTACGGAACCCAAAGGTAAAGAAGTGACGGCAATTAAAGGACTCTCGAAACCCAGCAGACGACAGACTTCAATGACTTTATTCAACCCGACACGACGACCAAGAATAACTGCGGGAATATTCAGAGACTGCATCAGAGCGCTACGCAGGGAAACTGGGCCAGAAAAGCCGCCACCGTAGTTTTTTGGGCTATAGAAGCCGCCGGCCTCACGAAAACGGACAGGAGCATCATTAACCACGGTTTCGGGGGTAAAACGACCACTAGCGAAGGCAGTATAATAGACGAAAGGTTTAAAAGCTGACCCCGGTTGACGACGGGATTGAATAGCTCGGTTTAATTGACTTTTATTGTAATCAACGCCACCGACGAGCGCCTTGACGAAATGGGTGCGGGGATCCACCGCGACTAGAGAAATTTGTAGGTCTTTGGTGCGAATACCGCGACCACGCAAGCTATTATAGGCCCGTTGGATGGTGGACTCGGCCATATTTTGAAAGTCGAGATCTATCGTGGTTTGAATCCGCATTCCCCCTTTAGTTAGGGTTTCTTTGCCAAATTCTTGCCGCAATTCTGCCACCACTGCATCGGTAACGTAGGGTAATTTACTTTCTTGCCAAGCGGTGGGTTTACCCAGTTTCAGCGGTTCTTTTAAAGCGGCCTCTTCCTGTGCGGGGGTAATCCAACCTAAGCTACGCATCCGACTGAGAACCAGTGCCTGTCTTTCCTTGGCGGTTTTATAATTATTAAAAGGACTATAAACTTCCGGCGCTTGGATTAATCCGGCCATCATCGCCGATTCTGCTAAATTTAACTGGGCAGCGGGTTTATTAAAATAACTTTTGGCGGCGGTTTGGACTCCATAATTATTATGACCCCAATAGATATTATTGAGGTACATTTCCAGAATGTCATTTTTGCTAAAAACCTGTTCTACTCGTATTGCTAGGACTGCTTCAGCTAATTTACGGCTAACGGTGCGCTGATGGGAAAGAAAGATATTTTTGACTAACTGCATGGTGATGGTAGATGCACCTTCCACCACACCGCCACTTTTCCAGTTAGCGACTACTGCTCGACCGATACTATTAGGATTAATACCACGATGGTGATAAAAATGGCTATCTTCGATCGCCATCACTGCGCGTTTCAGATTGGGAGAAATTTGATCGAGTTCCACCACTTCCCGATTCGCTTCTCCGTGTAAGCTGGTCAGGAGTCTGCCTTTAACATCGTAGATATAACTGGTTTCTGTGGGAACGTAACCGCGTAAAATCCTCACATCTGGTAGATTGCGGTAACTAATCGCTAATCCTACCACAGCCCCCGTCACCACGGCCGTGGATACCATCAACAGGCCCAGAGCGGTTCCCCCTGCAACTCTAGAGACTCCCTGAAGAAAGCTATCGGGGGAACTACTGGACTGCTGCTCTTTATCTTGATTGCCGAGGGTACTGGTGGACACGATGGTTACAATTTCCTTTTTCCAAGAGGGGACTAATCGATCGAACTGGCTTGAAAGTCTATTCTAAAGGTTTTGTTAAAAAATCGAATACTAGCTTACAGCAATTATGGCCGATCTGGCTCTAGTTCGATCGGCCACGGCAGGGGGATTAGGAGCAGCATAGTTAGATATCAGGGACAAAACAGGGTATCGCGGGTATTTCTGCCAGTTATGGGGTTAGTTCCCTTGGCTATCTCACAAAGATATTTTTCCACATCGGAGCGAATAATTGCATCGGTAAAATCGGCCCCGTCGATAATTGCACCTTTGATTAAAATATTAGTGGCGAAAGCTCCTTCGAGAACGGCATTGGTAAAGTTGGCTCTGGTTAAACGGGCCGATTCTAAATCCACATTTCTCATGTTAGCATCGCTAAAGTCGGCACCCTCCAAGTTGGCCGAAAAAAAGCGCACTCCCTCTAGATTGGCATGACTGAAGTTACTACCGCGCAGATTAGAGTGATCGAAGGTGGAATCGCGCAAATCCTGCCCCGCAAAGTCGTTATCGGTCAAATTACGGTTATTATAACTTAGGGCTTGGGCCGGGACCAAGGAGAATAATAATACTAATATACTAGCAAACAAGGTTAGTAGAGTTTTACGAGAAAATTGCGCCATATTGCCACCTGATCAATCAACCCTTTCTATAATAAACCGTACTGCCGCGTCGAGATGGAATTAAGTGGTCGTGCAAAATAAATTTTCTACTGAAGATAGGCAATAGGCAATAGGCAATAGGCAATAGGCAATAGGTAGTTAGATATGTGTAATTAATTGTGTCTAGCTACTTATCAAATCGGTTTTTATTGTTTGTCCCTGCTCCAATACTCCCAATTCTCTCATACTTTTTTAAAATGATTATTTGGCTAATTTTTCTAGTTTTTTCTTAGCTTTCTGAAGTTTTAAGGCTAAATTACCATGATGTTCGGGATAGTAAACGTGCAAAAATTCGATAAAATCCTCGATGGTACAAGGTTGATGAAATCCCCCTAAATTACCGTGTAATTCTTGGTGAATTTCTTCTTTAATAGTCACTAAATTCAGATCTAATGTCGCTAGATGGGGATATTTCTGGACAGAGTAAAGATGATGGACAGCGAGATTAAATCTATTATTTCTATCCGGTTTTTGCCCTGTCACCTGACAAGTGTTTTTATCTCTAGTTTTAGCTCGTTTTTTAGCCTTTTCAATCTCGATTTTTTGTTTGGTATCGTCATCTAGATTTTCCTGAATTTCTTTAAAAGCAAGAGGAAACTCGATTTCAATCATTTTACACATTTCTTGGCGCGATTTATTCGTCAAAGTTTCACTCATGGATTTAGAAATGCGAACAACTCCACTTTCAGAGAACCAAAACTCTCTTTTTTCATCTTCATAAAAATCTACTCCTAATTCTAGAGGTTTATCAGTTCTTTGCTGAAGATGATTCACGGTTTTATTTAGCTTGCTGCCATTAGTTTTTAAAATTCGCCGCAAACTCTGTTTATGAATCATAGGCCATCCTTTATAAACTTGAATTTCGCCAGAGTCAGTGAGTTCAGCAAAAATTAATTTTCGTGCCAGAGAGCGACGAATTTTTTGATCGTGTTTAGTAAAAAATTCTTTAAATCTGTATAAAATTCCTCGCTTTTCATTCTTCTCGATATAGGAAGCAATTTTTAAAGCACCTTCAAAAGAAAACACTCTAACTTTATCTTTTTTGTTAACAAATTGATAATCGACACCTTCAACTAAATCCCAATCATCATTAGGATCAGCATCAAAAATATCAACAATTTGATCTAATTTTTCGAGAGTAATAGAAAACCATTGAGCTAATTCGGTATCCCGGATCATGAAGGTATTTGCTTTCTGAGGCATGGTTATTTTATCTCCGTGGTGATAGATTTATACATCACAGTCAAACGATCAAAGATGTGAGAGTTTCCTGTTTCTTGGTTATCAGGATGATAGATCTTAGAAAGACGATAATAGGCATTTTTAATGTCTTCCTTGGTGGCAGTGTTTGGATCGAGATCGAAAACACGATAGGGACGAAAATATTTAAAAATATTGATACCGTTGATACAATCTTTCCCCTGTTCGTAATCTTCTTCGGGAAGAATACCGATATATTTTCTGTAGATAACCTCCCAACTTTCTCGCTGAGATAAATTGATATTATCAAAGGCTCTAGTAGCCATTTGAAACATACTCGATTTTTTTAATTCTGTGGTATTACTAACCTCAAAATAGGCATAAACTGCCTGTTTAAGTTGCGTTAGAGTTAAAGGTTTAACTTTTGGGACTGTGGTGGTGGCTACAGTTTTTGATTTAGTTAACGATGGTTTGGGAGACTTTTTACGGTGGTTTTGGATGACAAAATCGGCAAAATCTTCGAGAATACGACTTTCGATCGAGTATTGCTCACAGATATGACTAATCTGCTCTAAAATGAGCGAGTTAAGAGGATTAGTGGTCATAATTTCCCTAAGAAGCTGCAAAAAATATAGCCTTTCCTATCAAGATGAGGTGTAGGCTAATTTGGTATGAAAGACCGACGACTGACTCCCGAAAACTTCCTATCCTAGGATAATACCACAGCAGTGGCCACTTTGTCATGTGGTTAATGATAAAAAAAGTGACTGGGGTAAAATCGGTTAACTAGAAATGACGGGAAACGATTTTTTCGATGGTTGCTTGGGTATCCTGCAGCAGTTTCTCGCGACTATCGCTAGTATTAGTCA
>SFBI01000165.1 GCA_007095845.1 Microcystis aeruginosa Ma_MB_S_20031200_S102 | reverse complement strand
GTTATCAGTTATCAGTTATCAGTTATCAGTTATCAGTTATCAGTTATCAGTTATCAGTTATCAGTTATCAGTTATCAGTTATCAGTTATCAGTTATCAGTTATCAGTTATCAGTTATCATTTATCAGTTATCAGTTATCATTTATCATTTATCATTTATCATTTATCAGTTATCATTTATCAGTTATCAGTTATCAGTTATCATTTATCAGTTATCAGTTATCATTTATCAGTTATCAGTTATCAGATTTGAGTTTTAAGTGAGCAGTATTAAATAGAAGTTTCCTACTGTCTTTTCACTGGTTACTGGTTACTGATCACTGATTACTGAAAAAGCTGATGGCTTAGATGTGTAATTAATTTTACTTAGGTACTTATCGATCCTATAAAAATTTCTTTAATTTGGGATCGGTTTGTAATTGCTTGAGAACCTGTTTAATATCTTGGGTACGATCTTTGTGAACAACGAGAGTTGCTTTCCCGTCGCGAACAATTACCAGATCTTTTAAACCAATAGTAACGATCACTTCCTCCTCATCACTAGCATAGATAATAGCCCCTTCCGTGTCCAAACCGACATGATTGGCCAGTTCGATATTTTTGCCCTTTGCTTCTAGTAATCTTTCCAGAGAATTCCAATCTCCTAGATCATCCCAACCGAAATTAGCGGGTAAAACGTAAGCGAGTTGAGTTTTTTCCATCAAAGCATAATCGATACTTTTTTTCTCTAAATCCTCATAGGCAGCGATGCCCCGATCGCTCAGAGGTTGTAAAATATTATTAGCGTGGGTTTTTAGCTCCTCTAAAACCACTTGTCCCTGAAAGATAAACATTCCGCTATTCCAGCTAAAAAGTCCCGTTTCTAGAAATTTTTCGGCCGTGGTGCGATCGGGTTTTTCCGTAAAACGACTCACTTTATAGACGGGTAAACCATTAAATTCGCCCTGATTTTCTCCCTGTTCGATATAACCGTAACCGGTGGAGGGATAATCGGGTTTAATCCCTAAAGTAACGATCGCTTTTTGGCTGACGGCCACTTCTACGGCCGCTTTTAAAGTGTTAATATAAGCCTCTTGATCACCAATATAATGATCGGCAGGAAAAAAACCGATCGCCACTTCCTTACCATAACGTTTTATCACTTCTAAAGTAGCCCAAGTCACAGCCGGGGCCGTATCCTTGCCCACCGGTTCCACTAATAGGTTACTCTCCGGTAAATCGGGCAGTTGTTCCCGGACTCCATCAGCGATCGCACTAGCGGTAATTACCCAGAGATTTTCCCAACCTGCCCCTAAAGATAATAGACGATCGGCCGTTGCTTGTAAAAGACTGCGACCACTACCATCAAGACAAAGAAACTGTTTCGGACGCGCTAGACGACTGAGGGGCCAAAAACGTTCCCCTTTACCCCCGGCGAGAATGACTGGAACAAGCGACTGATTCATAAAAAATTGACACTTATCGGTTAAGCTGAACCGATTGTATCAGACGGCAGCGAGCGTTTTCCTGACTCAAAGCTAAAAAGCGGGCAAATAACCCGCTTTCTAGCAAAAATAACCGAAATATTGCGATTAGAAATTCATTTCGGCCGCTTGTACTGTTTCCACTTGTTTTTTCTTAATAACTAAGAGGATTTGACAGAGCATAATACCACCGAGGAATAAGACTAATCCTTTGATCCGGCCGGGATTTTGTAGGACAACTTCCGTCTCTTTTTGACCAAAACCGCCGACATTGGGGTTACTGGTTAAAAATTGTCCCACTTCGATCGCTTGACCTTCCGAGACGATTAACTCAGGACCTGCGGGAATATTTTCCACCACGGGGCCAGCTTCGGAAGTGATGGTCACTTCATAACCACCGGCTTCGGTTTTGCTGATCTGGCTAATTGTACCGGCAGCAGAGGCTTTAAAGGCGTTATTATTGCTAGGTTCACCGGTGGGGTACACTTGACCGCGACCGCGATTGGCCCCTAAATGCACAGCATATTTACCGAAGTGAATACCCTTATTTTGGCTAGGATCGGGGGCCAGGACGGGGAAAACGATTTCTTTGTATTGATCCCCGGGTAACGGGCCAACGATAACCACGTTATCTTGACCTTCTTTGTAGGATTGGAAATAGACTCCACCGAGTTTTTCCTGCATTTCTTCGGGAATGCGATCGGGAGGCGCGATTTTAAAACCATCCGGTAGCATTAAGACTGCACCGACGTTTAAACCCCCCTTGGATCCGTCTCCTAACACCTGTTGACTGGCGGGATCATAGGGGATTTTTACTACTGCTTCAAAGACGCTATCGGGTAATACCGAGTGAGGGATTTCAATTTCGGCGGGTTTTTGGGCTAAATGGCAGTTCGCGCAGACAATCCGACCGGTCGCTTCTCTGGGGGTTTCCGGGGCGGTTTGTTGCGCCCAAAAAGGATATGCTTGGGCAGATTGGGGGTTAATGACATCGCTGGTTAGGAGTAGGGAAACGGTAGCGATCGCCACGAGGACAGCTTTCACTAGGGCCTGTCTGTGGACTTGCGGGAAGCTTAAAAAGTTGAATGTTCTCATCTCTATCGGTTAAATAATTCCAAATCTCGTCACATTGAATAATCTAGGACCACCAGGGTTCTTCACCGGTGCGGAAGTCGGTTTCCGTCCAAGTGGAGAAGACGACTTTATCATTATCGGTGACGTTGGCATGGGCGAGGGCTAAGGATAGAGGCGCTGGACCGCGAACTACTTTTCCTTCGGCATTGTACTGGGAACCGTGGCAAGGACACATGAATTTTTCTTCGCTGGCATTCCAAGGCACCACACAACCTAAGTGGGTACAGACGGCGTTAATTCCATAGTTGGCCAGGGTTTTGTCCTCTTGGACGACTAAATAGGTGGGGTCGCCTTTTAAACCTTGGGCTAAGGTGCGATCGCCAGCGTTATGACTGGCCAGAAATTGACTGACAATCACATCATCACCGAGGGCATCTTTAGCGGTGACACCGCCACCCGTACCACCAGCCGAGGGGGGAATAAAATACTTAACAATCGGATACAAAGCCCCCGCTGCTACTCCGGTAATTGTACCAAAGGTCAACAGGTTCATAAATTGACGACGACCCAAATCGGGAACATCTGTACCGGAAACTTGACTCATTGCTCCTTATCTCCAAATGTAAATTTTTGTAAACTAATTCTCATCTAAGGGCGATTTTGTGCATCTCGATCAAGACGAAAACCCAGAGCTTAAAGAAGGTTTACAAGGGCTTTATTAGATTATTACAGATATTGAGTCACGGACAATTGCCACGGCAAAGCTGCCCCAAATGCGATCGCTGTTTTCTCGTTTTTGCCGAGATGAGAAACCGCAAACATCGAAAGAATCTTAAAAAATTCGATCCAATGGAAAAGTTAAGTCCCCATCTACCTTTAACTTAAGTTAGTAGCCAAGAATACAATGATCTCAAGTCATGCCTACCGGCTTGTCCACGGAAAAGTCTTGCGTCAATAGATTACTTAACTCAATTTGTCAAAGCGTGGATTACTTTCAATGCTTGGTATAAAAATTGTTATTTATCTCTATCATCTTTAACCTATGAAATTAGCTGATATTCTCAAAGACTCAAGTTATAAGTTGTCCCAGTTTACGCCGACGGAAATTGAGCAATTAGAGCAGACAATTACGCTTAAAAAGACGAAAAATGGGGAAGCTCCCTATACAATTTGCTTAGTAAGGAAAAAAGAGATTAAACTTACCCCAGAAGAAGCGATTAGACAATTATATTTAAGGGTTTTAAGCGATCGCTTACATTATCCTCTCAGTCGCATTCAGGTGGAGTATGGGGTTAATTTTGGCAGGGAGGTAAAACGAGCAGATATTGCGGTGATGGACAAAGATCGTCCGAACACGGTTTATATTTTGGTAGAGGTAAAAAAACCCAAACTCAAGGAAGGAAAAGCACAACTACGTTCCTATTGTAACGGCACTGGTTCGCCGATGGCTGTCTGGACGAATGGCGATCAGATTTCCTATTATCAACGCAAAGATCCCAATTATTTTGAAGATATTCCAGATATCCCTAACTCTAATCAAACCCTAGCAGATATTCTCCAGATTAAGTTCACTTTAGATGATTTAATCGCCAATGATAAGTTAGTCAAAGAAAATAAATCTCTGAAAACGCTAATCGAAGAAATGGAAGATGAGGTATTAGCAAATGCGGGGGTAGATGTCTTTGAGGAATTATTTAAGCTGATTTTTGCCAAGCTCTATGATGAATGGTATTCTGGACAGGGTAATCGACGTTCTACTCGTTCTCTGGAGTTTCGTAATACAGGACAAACAGAAAGCGCATTAAAAACAAAAATTCAGGATCTTTTTGACAAAGCTAAGAAAAAATGGCCAGGGGTATTTAGTGAGGATGCCAAGATTAGTCTCACACCTTCTCACTTATCGGTTTGTGTGTCATCCTTAGAAAATGTGAAGCTATTTAACTCCAATTTGGATGTAATTGATGAAGCATTTGAGTATTTAATCAATCAAAGCAGTAAAGGGGAAAAAGGACAGTTTTTCACCCCTCGTTATGTGATTGATATGTGTGTAAAAATGCTTAACCCCCAAGAAGATGAATATATGATTGATAGCGCAGCTGGTTCATCGGGTTTTCCAGTACATACAATCTTTCATGTTTGGCGGCAGATTCTAGAGGATGAGGGATTAGAAGTAAGTCATTTATTTTCATTGGAAGAAAAGCCACCCCGTTGTAAGGAATATGTGGAAGAAAAGGTGTTTGCTATTGATTTTGATGAAAAAGCGGTGAGAGTAGCACGAACCCTCAATCTGATTGCTGGAGATGGACAGACAAATGTACTACATTTAAACACCCTAGATTATGAATTATGGGATGAGGTGACGCAACAGGAAGAATGGGATGATGTTTATCATGAAGGTTTCAGACGCTTGAAAAAACTCCGTCCAAAGGGAAGTCCGGACTATAGGGAGTTTCAATTCGATATTTTGATGGCAAATCCACCTTTTGCGGGTGATATCAAAGAACCGCGCATGATTGCTCGTTATGACTTGGCAAAAAAGCCTAACGGTAAATGGGAAACTAAGGTAGGACGCGATATTTTATTTATTGAGCGCAATCTAGACTTTTTGAAACCGGGGGGAAGAATGGCGATAGTTTTACCCCAAGGACGCTTTAATAATTCTTCTGATAAAAATATTCGGGATTTTATTGCCGAAAGATGTCGAATTTTAGCAGTGGTGGGATTACATGGTAATACTTTTAAACCCCATACAGGAACAAAAACCTCGGTGTTATTGGTGCAAAAATGGAATGATGATCCCAAAATAGGCGCACTTTGTCCTCGTCAGGATGATTATAATATCTTTTTTGCGACGATGCAGAAGTCAGGCAAGGATAATTCTGGAGAAAAAGTTTATGTTAAAGTGTCTGATGATTCGGGGGATTTTCTCTTAGATAAACATAATCATTGGATTGTGGATCATGATCTTTTTAATCATGATCGATTAACGGAAGATGGTATCGCTGAGGCGTTTATTGAGTTTGCTAAAAAGGAGAATTTAAGTTTTTTTGACCTTTCCCCTCTGAGTAAGGGGGGAGCTTTTGATCCGGTTAAATATCAGCAGTTAATGGATAGAATTGAAGCCGTTGAGTTATTGTTTAGCAAGGCAAAATTTAACAATGAAAGTTTTAGAGTCGATGCAGAGTTTTTTCAAAAAGAATATATGAATGTTGTTCAAGTATTAGATAGTGTCGAAACTCAATCTTTATTTCAAGTCGCCACAAAGATTGATGTTGGTCATGTTGGTTCAATGGTTTCGGAATATGATGAATCTGGAATTCTGCTACTCCAGACTCGGAATATAGATGAATTCTTTGTTAATATTGATAATTGCCAAAAGATTACTCAAAAATTTCATCAAAAACTTAGAAAATCTCAAATCAAAAAAGGGAATATTCTTATTGCTAGAAGTGGCTCTTTTGGGAAAGCTAGTATTTACCTTGATTCAGCAGTTGTTAACTCTGCTGATATTATCATCGTAGAGAGTAAAAAAGATAAAGTCAATCCATTTTATCTTGTAAGTTTTCTGAATTCAAAACTTGGCACAAGTCAGTTATTCAGATTTGCTAGTGGTGGTTTACAAGGACACGTCAATCTAACAATTCTTGAAAATCTTCTTATTCCTATTCTGAAGTCTGATTTTCAAGATTTTCTTGAGTTATTAATTAATCTCTCTTATCATAATCTTATTAAAGCTAAAGAACTTTACCAACAAGCTGAAAATTTACTATTAACAGAACTTGGTTTAAAAGATTGGCAACCCACCGAAGAAAGCATTGCAGTTAAGAGTTTTTCTGAGTCTTTTTTGTCTTCTGGACGCTTGGATGCTGAGTATTATCAACCGAAATATGATCAATTAATTGAAACAATCAATTTTTCGGCTTTATTTACTAAGAAAATTAAAGATATTCAGCGATTTAATGCAAGAGGACTACAACCAATCTATTCAGAGTATGGAACTTTAAACGTAATTAACAGCAGACATATTCTAGAACAACATCTTGATTATGATAATTTTGAAAAAACCGAACTTGTCAATTGGAATTTTCAAGAAAAAGCTAGGGTTTACAGAAATGATATTCTGATCTATACGACTGGGGCAAATATCGGTAGAACAAATATATATTTGAGTGATGAAAAAGCCTTAGCGAGTAATCATGTTAATATTCTAAGACTGAATCAAGAAAATCAAATTTATGTAGGTTTTGTTATTAATTCATTAATTGGGAGACTTCAAACCGAAAAGTTAAGTGCAGGAAGCGCACAAGCAGAACTCTATCCAAGAGATATTGATAATTTTCTTATTCCCTTTATAGCAGAAGAAAAGCAGGAACAAGTCATAAATCACTATGTTTTATCTCTCGAAAGAAAGCAAAAATCCAAACAACTCTTAGAAATTGCTAAAGTAGGAGTAGAAAAAGCGATAGAAACCGACGAAGAAACGGCAACCGCTTGGATAAACCAACAACTAGAAAGCTTGGGAGTAAACCTAATCTGATCAACACAAAAATAAATCTACCAATGGAGCAAATTAAAGGATTTTGTCAAAAGTGGCAAGTCACCGAATTGGCATTATTTGGTTCAGTTTTACGCGAAGATTTCCGTTCAGATAGCGATATTGATATTTTAATTACCTTTTCCCCAACTGCTAAACGAGGTTTAACCGAAACCCTTCAAGGGGTGACAAGGCGACTAAAAGGCTTGCTGGATAAGGCGCATAGCCGTTAGACCCCTAGAAAAATCGGGGTGTTTTCCCGGCTTGAGGCGGATCAAAGAAAAGGCGAGTTCCG
>SFBI01000164.1 GCA_007095845.1 Microcystis aeruginosa Ma_MB_S_20031200_S102 | reverse complement strand
GAGCTTACGGTGCAGTGGCAGGAATTGAAATCAACGAAGGTGTAGATCGCTATGCTTATAGAAAAGGTTTATTTGTGATTAAACCATCTGGGGATACGGTGGCTATTATTAATGATGCTGACTTTCAACCGAACACTTGGTAAAGAGATAGAATTAGGCAGGAGGCCAAAAAGATGGAGTTGTGATAGATTAAGTCTAGACAACCGCAATAAAATAAACAGGAGAATTTTTATGAGTCCTTTAGTGGAATTTACCTCGGAGGAGGGGACTATTTACATCGAGGTGGATGAAAAGTTACCCTTACCCAAACCGAAACCAGAAGATGAACTTATTAGTCGAACAGATGAAATAGCTGTTAAAGCCGCTCAATCTTTTGAAGACGCATTAAATGGCATAAAACCCGTGGCAAATGCCATAATTAATAAGGTCAAAAGTTTGAATGAACCGGCCGATCAGGTAGAGGTCAAGTTTGGGATAAAAATGACTGTTGGTCTAGGGGCTATTATTGCATCCGGCAGCGCCGATGTTAATTATGAAATTACCCTAAAATGGGATAACAAGGAAAAAAATAAGCAATCATCTACTCAATAAGGACTTAGATAAAAATAATGGTTGCATCTCTAGAATTTTCTCTGGTCAGAATTTATAAGCAACGAAAAAATAAAGATGATAAAATAGAAATTGTTGGGGCAGGATTTCTGGTCTCAAAAGAGTATATTATTACCTGCGCTCATGTTGTCAATGAATCTTTAGGATTAGTATTAACATCTGCTGAGAAACCCACTGACATTATTAAGTGTGATTTTCCTATCATTGCATCGGGTACATCTTTAGAAACAACCGTAGAAGTTTGGCATCCGGTTAAATTTAAAAGCAACGATCCTCAAGATATTGCTATTTTAAAATTAAAAGATTCAGTTCCTTCACAAGCTCAACCAGTTTCTTTAATTACCTCTAAAATAGGGGATTTATCTGATCATAATTATAAAGCTTATGGTTTTTCCAGAAACGAAGGTGTCTGGTCTGATGGTAAGATAATAGGTCATATTGCTAACAACAAAATTCAGATAGAAGATACTAAAAGCACAGGATATGCTGTAGAAGCTGGGTTTAGTGGGACAGCTATCTGGGATGAGCAATTGGGGGGAGTAGTGGGGATGGCAGTAAGTGCTGATAAGGAAAAATTGGTTGCCAAATCTGCATTTTTTATTCCTACTGATGTTCTTTTAAAAGCTTGGGATAAGTTGCTATATATAGCACAAGTAGAAGGAAGAATCCCTAGAATCATCTCCTTGATTAGATGTATATTTGAAAACAAGAGTTATCAAGATCAACTTAATACAGCTTATGAAAATTTAAGAATTGAAGTGAGGGATCATTTAGTGGATTTACCTAGAGTAATTCCTTCCTTTTGGTCTGATTTTATAAAAATAATCTATCAATTAGATGAAAAACATTTGATCTATACTTCTCAATCAAAATTTTCTTGGTTAGAAATATTTATTGGCTATTTAGTCATTCAGTTAAACTCAAGAGATGCTCTGGCGAATTTATTAAAAGATAACTTTACAGAATGGCTAAAAAAATATCAAACAAAATGGGAAGTTTTAATCAATACTTTAGAAAATAATCTTAAGCATCGATCACTAAATACTGCTCAAAAATCAACAGACAAAAATCCCTGCTTATTTGTTACCCTTACAGAAGAAAACAAATCTTTAATGCTGAGAGCTTGGATTGTTAAAGATATCAACAATTATCATCCCACAGAAAAAGAACCTCAAAAACGTGGAGAATATCAATCTTTAACCCCCAATGAAGGAATAAGTCTGGGTAATCATCTCCAAGAAAATGAATTGATTAATCACCTAAAAAAATTTAAACGAGAATCAGAAAATATCTATCAATCTTCCCTAGAAAAAGTTCAATTTTTTCTTCCCTATAGATTTATTGAAAAAGAGATTAAACCGATTGATTTATTTTCAATTGATGAAGTGGCAACAGCTACAGGCTGCGATCCTCATCATTATCATTGGGGAGTCGATCATGAGATAATCATGAGATTTTCAGAACGAATAACAGCCGAAAATATCAACAATCAACAAAGCTATTTATGGATGAAAAAATGCCAACTTTTTCGGAATATACAGCAGCAAAATCTCACCCAAATTTTAAAGTGTGAAGAAGAAATACAAAAACTGATCGAATCAAACAATCAGCAAACAGTTATTTTTAAAAAAACTCTGGCAAATAATGACCATCCGAATAAAATACTCAAATATCATAAATTTAACAATGTTATCGGTTCAAGGTTAACTAATCTCAGTCAAGAAAACTCCTTAGAGTTAAAAAATATTCTAGCCATTTTATACGAGACTGGAATCCCTTTATCTCTGTGGATACGACCCGATGCTAACCAAGAACTTAACTGTCAGGAAAAATTAGACCCTATCTGTCAATGTCCACTAGAGAAATTACCAGAAATAATTAAAAATAAACGTTCTGCTGCTTGGTTAGAAGATAATCATATTGGGAATCATCTATCATTACTTTGGGATGACTATCAGCTTGTTCCCCCCAACTATCCACTTTTGATGCCATAAATTGAACTATGACAGACTGGAAAAAATTTACAGGAAATCAACAACCCACAGACGCTTGGACATTACCAGAACCCCCCAGCTGGCGACCTTTTGGCAAAGAAAAGCAACCGGGAGAAAGTCGTCGTAAGCATCGGGGAGAAACCTTTCTAGTGCGCGACGAAGAAATTAAAATGGTCAATGCAGCCTTGTATTTACGGCGACCTTTATTAGTAACTGGCAAACCCGGAACAGGAAAGTCATCCCTTGCCTATAAAGTCGCCCAGGAATTAAAATTAGGAGAAGTATTATACTGGCCGATTACCACCCATACTACCCTAAAAGACGGACTTTATAACTATGATGCCATCGGTCGGTTACAGGAAGTTAAATTACTGGAACGAGAGCAAAAAGAATTAACCCCAGAAGAACGAAAAGACCAATTAAAACAGATTGAAAAATATATTACCCTTGGACCCTTGGGAACCGCACTATTAAAGTCGGAAAAACCAAGAGTACTGTTAATTGATGAAATTGATAAGAGTGATATCGATTTACCCAATGATTTACTCACCTTATTTGAAGAAGGACGCTTTGAAATTCCCGAATTAGTTAGGCTAAAAGAAGAAGTTCCAAGGGTTGAAGTCCGCACTGCTTATACCGATACAAC
This sequence comes from Microcystis aeruginosa Ma_MB_S_20031200_S102, assembly GCA_007095845.1. Classification (GTDB taxonomy): domain Bacteria; phylum Cyanobacteriota; class Cyanobacteriia; order Cyanobacteriales; family Microcystaceae; genus Microcystis; species Microcystis aeruginosa_D. Next base: position 29,780 of record SFBI01000164.1, on the reverse strand, counting down.
CGACGACGTTACCCAGAAAGATATAAAAACAACTATAAAAGATGGTTTAGTTAGCTGTACAGCTTTTCCTTTTGTGATTTTAACTAGCAATGGAGAACGAGACTTTCCCCCACCTTTTTTGCGTCGTTGTCTCCGTTTAACTATGAAAGAGCCGGAAAAACCCGACTTAATTAAAATAATTGAGGCACATTTAGAAGAAACAATTACTAACAATCCAGACATCGATAAACTGATTGATAACTTCATTCAAAAGCGCAATTCACAAACCCTAGCCACGGATCAATTACTTAATGCTATTTTTATGGTCAAAAAAGGAGCTATATCAACTGAAGATGACCTGATTAATCAACTTTTGAAAGATTTGGGGAGGGTAGAAGATGAGTGAATCCCCATCCAATTCATCAGTTAAAAAACTATTAGATTATCTAGAGCAAACAGGACTACTAGAACGGTTACAACTCAGTGATGAAGATGTAGCTGATAGTATCTGGTTGGCCCTACAAATGGGAGTTGAAGACTTCCAACCACCCCCAGAAAATCCAGAAAATACAGAGCCAATAGATTCATCAACTTCTAATCAAATAGAGGAAAAATTAGAGGAGATTCCAGAAGATACCCTATCAAAATCTCAGCCAATTGTTGATGTTATTACCGAAGAATCTCTCCCCAAAGAAATAGAAAAAACTACCCCAATCCAAGACTTTCCTTTTCAAGTTCCTGCTGCTGCGGCACTACAGACAGCACTCTTTATTAGTCGCGCTTTGCGTCCTTTCATGGGAAAAGTTTCCTCAGCAACTAAAACGATTCTAGATGAAGAAGCAACCGCTTCTTTTATTGCAGAAAGGGATATTTGGCTACCCGTGACTAAACCCCAACCAGAACGCTGGTTAACCCTCGAATTAGTAGTAGAAGAATCTAGATCCTCTTTTATTTGGCGAGAATTAATTAATGAGTTACAAAATCTCTTAGAAAATCAAGGAGCATTTAAAACCGTCAGAGTTTGGCAACTATCAACCTCAAATAATCAAGAATTACAGTTAGTCAGACGCAGAAAAAAAGGTAAACCGGGACAACGTTATCACTCCCATAAAGAACTTATTCATCCCAGGGGACGGGGATTAGTTTTGTTAGTCAGTGATTGTGTTTCTCCTCTCTGGCAAAAAGCCTTAATTCATCCTTGGTTAAAAGATTGGTCAGAAAAACAACCCACTGCTATTCTGCAACTTTTCCCCGAAAGATTATGGAATAGTACCCAACTAGGACGGGGACGTAAACTCTTTACCACTGCTTTAACTGCTGGTGTTCCCAATCCGAAATTAATCTTAAAAAATTATCCCCAATGGCTACCGATTAACTGGCAAAATACCCTTCTTATTCCCGTAATCACCTTAGAAACAGAAGTCCTCAAACAATGGGCAAAAGTTGTCGCCGGGTCAGGTAATGCTCAGATTTCCGCTTTTTTATTTGATTTAGAATTTATTAAACAACAAATTATCGAAATTCCCCCTATATCCAGAGAGGAAAATAAGCAAGACAGCGAGGATAAAAACACCATTAAAAATAAGGCCGAGGCAATAGTCGAGCGATTTTTTGCCACCGCTTCCGAACCAGCCAAAAAATTAGCAAAAATGATGGCAGCTGCTCCTGTAAGTATGCAGGTGGTCAATCTTATTCGCAAAACTCTTTTAAACGAAGTGCGTCCCGTTCATGTGGCAGAATTTTATATGGGAGGTTTATTAAAACCGATTGTAGAAAATGAAGAAGGACAGTATCGAGTCTATGACTTTTTACCCGGGGTACGTCAAGTCTTAAATGATGCTATCGGTAAGCGACAAACTAACAAGGTACTCGATGCTATTTCCCAATATATTGCTGGGGAAATTAAAAGTCCTATCCGCAGTTTTGCCGCTTTATTAACCCTATTACCCACCTATCCCCCAGAACAAAGAGAAAAAATTCTTCCCTTCGCTCAAGTCAGCATCGAAGTCTTACGCAATCTGGGGGGAGAATACGCAGAATTTGCCGAAGAAATCGCCGTTAATATTTCTAATCTCCCTCCAATCCCTCAACCCTCGCCACCTCCCTTAAAAACCTATATCTTTGATGTTGCCACCATCGAAATCCTAGAAACCCGTACCTTTGAATTTACCCTAGCAACCATAGAACGTCAGTCTCGTCCATGGGGATTATTTCCTAAACCAGAAAAATGGGTAATTAAAAAGGAAAAAAGGCAAGCAGAAGGCATTGTCGAAAAACTAGCCGAGGGAGTCGAATTGGAATTGATGGAAATCCCCGGCGGCACATTTATGATGGGAACCGAAGACAAGGAAATCGAAAGACTGGTGAAAAAATTTGGTTGGGATGGATTTAGACGAGAAAAACCCCCACACCCAGTAACCGTTTCCTCTTTCTACATGGGACGTTATCCCATCACCCAAGCACAGTGGAGAGCTATCGCCGCAACCGCTAAAATAAACATCAACCTGGAGACAAACCCTTCTAAATTCAAAGGGGATGAGCTACCCGTAGAACGAGTCAACTGGTATCAAGCAACGGAATTCTGTAAACGACTATCAAGGGAAACAAAACGGGAGTATCGGCTACCGAGTGAGGCAGAATGGGAATATGCCTGTAGAGCGGGGACAACAACCGCCTTTCACTTTGGGGAAACGATAACGGCAGATTTAGCTAACTATCGAGCTACTGAAACTTATGCCGATGAACCCACAGGAAGATATCGACGTAAAACAACCCCAGTGGGCTATTTTCAGGTAGCTAACGCCTTTGGGCTGTACGATATGCACGGCAATGTCTGGGAATGGTGCGCCGATACCCGGCACAATAATTATTATCGTGCGCCGACGGATGGCAGTGCTTGGATAGAAAATGATAATGATAATCGTTCTCCGTTGCGGGGCGGTTCTTGGTCCGACTATCCAAATTACTGCCGTTCCGCTTTCCGCAACAATCACAGTGGCCGCCGCGACTACTTCAACGACAGCTACGGTTTTCGGGTGGTGTGGGGTGCTGGGGGGACTCTGTAACCCTTTTTCTCTTTTTTTCCCGCCCAAAGGCCGGTCGATTTTGTAGGGGCGCACGCAGTTCGATAAACTCACTGACCACGATGCGCCCCTGCCCCTACATTATGATGATAATTAAGACATTTTTTGAGACATCTACAGCTGACGATCACAAGTTGGGAAGATTCATTTTACCAACAACAAAAACTAACTCGAACTTTCCACGAGGCGACCGGTAACATATTTGTGTAGGATGCTAGAGATAAGTGTTTGATAGGGAATACCTTCCTCTATTGCCTTAGCTTGAAGCGCTTCCAAATCTAGGGAAGACAGAAGTAAAGTAATTTTTTTATCTTGAGTCAGTGTCTCCTTAGCATAGGACTTCAACTCAGCCATTCTAGCCGGCGTTGCCACAGAAACCCACTCATCATTGTTATAGGATTTGAGGATATCTTTTTCTTCAGGAGTTAACTTAGTCATGATTATTTTTATCTCCGAGATATTTTTTAGTTGCTTTTCTAGAAGGGATGATAGTCTTAAGAAAGAGTTCCGAGGAAACTTTAGTCCTTATCCTGCTTGAAATTGCCTATTTTTTTCTTGACTCCACCGAATTGTTTTAATGCGCCTAAGTAGGCAGGTGTTAAAAACTTTCAGATGCCCCCCTTATCAAGGGGGGATTAAGGGGGATCGATGCCCCCCTTATCAAGGGGGGATTAAGGGGGATCGATGCCCCCCTTATCAAGGGGGGTGGGGGGGATCGAACCCAAAATCTATCTTCAATTTAATTATAACCAGCTACTTAACCACTCCATTAAACATGACTAAATTAATCACTCGACTACAGCAACGAGAAGCACAATATTACAGCGAGAATTTAGGGGAAGGCATTAATCTCGACATGATGCTTATCCCTAGCGGTTCCTTCCAGATGGGAACCCCAGATCAAGAAATAGAAAGACTCTGTAAAGAATACGGTCTAGACTATTTCCAAAGAGAAAGTCCTCAACACATCGTTAATATTTCAGCTTTTTTCATGGGACGCTATCCCATCACCCAAGCACAGTGGCGAGCGATCGCCGCAACTGCTAAAATAGACATCGATCTAAAACTAGAGCCTTCCTACTTCAAAGAGCCATATCAAGAGCAGGATAGATGGACAAGACCCGTAGAACAAGTAAACTGGGAGCAAGCAAGGGAATTCTGTAAACGATTATCAAGGGAAACAAAACGGGAATATCGGCTACCGAGTGAGGCAGAATGGGAATATGCCTGTAGAGCGGGGACAACAACCGCCTTTCATTTTGGGGAGACGATTACCACAGATTTGGCTAATTACAGCGGAACTGATTGGGAAAGAGACAAAAAAGTTTATCCAGGGAATTATGGAAGGGGACCAAAAGGCATCTATCGAAAACAGACGACACCAGTAGGCTATTTTAAGGTAGCTAACGCCTTTGGTCTGTACGATATGCACGGAAACGTTTGGGAATGGTGCGATGACGATTATCACCCTAATTATCAAGGCGCACCTACTGATGGGAGTGCTTGGATTAGCATGAACAAATCTACTACAAAAGTGCTGCGGGGCGGTTCTTGGTACTACAATCCGAATCTCTGCCGTTCCGCTTTCCGCTTCGTCAACACCCGCCGCGATGTTAGCAACCTCCACGGTTTTCGGGTGGTGTGCGGTGCTGGGGGGACTGTGTAACCCTTTTTCTCTTTTTTCTCTTTTTACCCTCACATCTGATAATTTTTAACGCCTACCTACTTAGGGTTTGCTGAAAAAGTACGGGCGAAGCATTCGGGCAATAACCTATCGGTGAAACCGTAGATTTTCTATCCGAATGCTTCTCCCCTACAGGACGCGGGCCGATGAAGACGCAAGGTTTGGAAGCACGATTCTCTGAAAATCTGGCACCTGTTTCACGAGAAAAGCCGCAAAACCCTTACCTTGCCTACATTTCACATTTATTCAGCCAGCCCTACTTAGAACTGGCTGAATAAATCTAAAAACCTTGTTGGGTAAGACTTTTAGACTTTTTTTTCTCAAAAAGTGTCAACTATTGGAGTGATCGGGGAGAAATTTAGGCACTTTTTCCCTGAAAATTAGGTAATTGGCCACCTAAAAATCGACAAAACCCCACACCCGAATTCATAATTCATAATTCATAATTCCCACACCCCACACCCCACACCCCACACCCCACACCCGTTCGGCTGAGCTCACGGCCGAAGCCTGCCCCCAGGAAAAACTTTTTGCCGCAAACCCTACTTAACTGATAACTGAAATGACCCTACCCAATTCCCTAGAAGAAACAATCCTGCAAGCGAAAGCTGCCACGCAACTGGCTCTAGAATCGGGAGCTAGACGCATACAAGTGGAATTAGTTATCCCAGAAATTGCTCTACAGGCGCAAGCTTTAGCCCTTAATTTTACCTCTATTTTTGACAGTTATGGTTCTGATTTAAGGGTAATTTTTCCCGATACCGGGGCCGCCATGTTAGCCCGACGAGATTGGGGAGAAACAGTTTTTCAACTGGGAGATTTAGGTAGTCGTTTTATTCCCGTCGAAAACAAAATTAAGCCAGAAGATGAAGCTTTTTTAGTTGTTTGTCCCTCCTCAGTCGAGATTAATTCCGTAGAAAAACTTTGTAACTTAGCTGAAGATCGCCCCGTGGTTCTTCTCATTCCCCAATTAGAAGATGTATCGGTAGTGGGTATCGGTTACGCAGCCCGACAATTGCGAGAAAGATTTTTAAGTACCCTAGAAAGTTGTTATTATTTTCGTCCCTTAGAATCAGCGATCGTTTATCGTTCCTATCCCTCCTTGTGGCAAGTTTGGCTAGAAAAAGAAGACGGTTATGAGTTAATTTCTGAACAATCCACTAAACCCATGGGCGAAGCTTTAGAGAATCTGATTCTGAAAGCTTCTAGTAATAATCCTAATGATGGTTCTAATCCTGCTAACAAAGCCAAAAAGTCGGGTTTATTTGCCACTATGGGACGCTTCTTAAAAGCATTGCAGCAGTAAAAAACCATAGGAATTTGACTTTAGATAATTTCCGGCCAACTAGCTACCACCGAGGCCAATTTATCCAAATCCCGACGATCTTCGATAAAGGGAAAAACACCTAAAACCGGACAATTAGTCAAGGATTGAATTAAATCGATCGGTGTTAACTGCTCGATTTCCGTCTCCGTGCGCGGTTCAAGACAATTAAGGATAATTCCACCTAAATTGACCTTTTTCTGCTCTGCTAGGGCAATATTAGCCACCGTTTGGGAAATCGCTCCCAATTTCACCGGCACGACTAAAAGGGTTTTTAACCGCCATTGAGCGGCTAAATCCGCCACAGTTAGCTCGTGGGTGACAGGACAACCTAAACCCCCTAAACCCTCAATTAAAACCAAATCTTGGCTTTTTTGTAGGTTTAGCAGAGCTTGCCACACCGTCTCTAAAGGAATATCTCGACCTTCCAAATCGGCAGCCACAGGAGGCGCTAAGGGTGCTTGATATTGCAGCGGTGTGATCATTTCTAATTGATCCTGAAATAAACCCTCATACCATTCTCGATCGCCTTGACCGGTTTGCATTAATTTCATCAGACCCAAGGCCTTCGATGGATAGTATTTTTGCCAATAAGCCACCAAAGCAGTGGTGACAACGGTTTTACCCGCATCGGTATCCGTAGCCGTAATCAAAAGACTATTCATAAAACTCCCAGGCTAAGTCAAGATCAGGTACAGTCAGCAATATTTAGGGTTTGCGGCAAAAAGTTTTTCGTGGGGTGTAGGGTGTGGGGTTTTGTCGATTTTTAGGTGGCCAATTAGCCAATTTTCAGGGAAAAAGTTCCTGAATTTTCCCCCCAATCACTCCAATGGTCGGCACTTTTTGAGGGAAAAAAAGTCTAAAAACCTTATCCAACAAGGTTTTTAGATTTATTCAGCAAGCCCTATTTATCAACTTATCTCCCTTCTCCCCACACCTAATCACCCGACACCCCACTTCCGGGCAAATCTAACTGTCTTCAGATTCCTCCGCATCGCTAGGGGGAACTAGGGCAACAGCAGCGATCGCATCGTCCTCATCGAGTTTTTGTACCCGGATGCCTCCGGCCGATCGCGATTGGGGAGTGATAGCATCGACGGATTGACGGATAATAATACCCCGTTCGGTAATAATCATAAATTCCTCGTTGGGGTTAACAACGTGCAGAGCCGCTAATTTATCGTTCTTTTTGCGGAATTTAATCACTCTGACTCCTAATCCCGCCCGATTTTGTAGCCGGAGGAGGGTAACGGGAACCCGTTTTCCTAGTCCTGCCATGGTAATTGCTAACACCCAGGGGCCATTATTAGCCACTTCGGGGTTAATTTCTTCGCTTTCGTCCTCGGTTTCTTCTTGGTTAGATTCAGCGATTTGGGCGACAATTTGGCTAGGCAAGATGTCCATACTGATTAATTCGTCACCTGAGCGCAATTTCATCGATTTTACGCCCTTAGTTGCCCTGCCCAGGGAGCGCAATTGTTGACCATCGGCCTTAAAATGAATTGCCATCCCCTGACGAGAACCGATAATGACGCTATCTTCCTCTTTAGCCAAGCGAACCCAACGTAGTTGATCACCGTCTTCGAGAGAAATGGCGATTAAACCGTTTGATCGAATATTACTAAAGGCAGCGAGGGCGGTTTTCTTGATAAATCCCTTTTGTGTGAGCATAATCAGGTAATTATCCTCGCTGAACTCGCTGACTGCCACCACCGAGGTGATTTTCTCCCCTTTGGGAATCTCTAACAGTTGCACGATCGGAACCCCGCGAGCGGTACGGGAACCGGTGGGGATATGATAGGCGTTGAGACTATAGACAACCCCGCGATCGGTGAAAAAGAGGACGCTATCGTGATCGCGGCAGGTGATAAAGTGATCGATGCCGTCGTCTTCTTTCATTTTTGCGCCAGCTTTGCCCCTTGTCGCCCGATTTTGGGACTCAAAGGTATTAACGGGCATTCTTTTGATGTAACCCTGTTCGGTGACGAGAATTAAGGCCTGTTCGTTGGCAATCAGGTCAGTTTCGGCGATTTCTCCTTCCCGTTGTTCAATATGACTGCGACGGGGGGTAGCGTGAATCGTTTTGATCTGTTGCAGTTCTTCCTCGATAATGCTGTCGATCCGTTCTTTTCTGGCTAAAATATCCTGAAGATCACTGATTTTTGTCAGTAATTCCCCGTGTTCTTGCTGAATTTTCTCCGATTCTAGGGCAGTTAACCGTCGCAGCTGCATTTGTAGGATTGCGTCCGCTTGCACCTCTGAAAGACCAAAATTCTGCACTAATCCCTCTTTTGCACCAGCTGTGTCGGCAGCACTGCGAATCAGGGCAATGACTGCATCGAGACTAGCGAGGGCAATTAGTAAACCCTGAAGGATATGATCCCTTTCCTCGGCCTTGCGGAGTTCATAACGGGTACGACGGGTGATCACTTCTACCCGAAAATCGAGGAAAACGCGGAGAAACTCCCTTAAGGTCAGTAATCTCGGTTCATTATCGACTAATGCCAACATATTCGCCCCAAAATTCGACTGGAGGGGCGTTTGTTTATAAAGATTGTTGAGGACGACGCGAGGATAGGCATCTCGTTTCAGTTCGATCACCACTCGGATGCCGTCGCGATCGCTTTCGTCCCGCACATCGGAAATACCGTCTATTTTGCGATCGTTGACCAAATCGGCGATTCTTTCGATTAATGCCGCTTTATTGGTTTGATAGGGCAGTTCGGTGATAATAATAGCATCTCGATCGGGTCTTCCCCTTTGTTCGATGGTTTCAAAGGAGGCGACTCCCCGCAGGGTAATGGAACCGCGGCCAGTGGTGTAAGCTTCCTGAATACCGTCTCTACCAAGGATATGCCCCCCGGTGGGAAAATCTGGCCCCGGGATATAACGCTGTAATTCCGTATCGGTGAGATCGGGGTTATGGATGAGGGCAACGGTTCCATCGATAATCTCGGCCAGGTTGTGGGGGGGGATATTGGTGGCCATACCGACGGCGATCCCCGATGAGCCATTAATTAGCAGTTGTGGGACTCTAGAGGGTAAAACCACGGGTTCCTGTTGGGAACCATCGAAGTTATCGGCGAAATCGACGGTTTCTGACTCGATATCCTGTAGTAGGGCGTTGGTGGCCAGGGTGTGCAGACGACACTCGGTATAACGCATGGCTGCCGGGGGATCGTTATCGATCGATCCGAAGTTACCATGACCGTTAATCAGGGGATCGCGCATGGAGAAATCCTGGGCCATGCGGACGAGAGCATCGTAAACAGCAGTATCCCCGTGGGGGTGGTATTTTCCTAATACTTCCCCGACGACTCTAGCGCATTTGCGGAAGGGGCGATCGGGGGTTAATCCTAGTTCGTACATCGCATAAAGAATGCGCCGGTGTACGGGTTTCAGTCCGTCCCTAGCGTCGGGCAAGGCTCGCCCAACGATGACGCTCATGGCGTATTCTAGGTAGGAACGGGACATTTCATTGCTTAAGTCTGTGGGGACGACATGATCCTGGGCGGCGGTCATAGGGGGGTTAACTCCAATAACAAGGCAAAAAAAGCGTTTTTGTGATTAAATTCGCTAAAAATCGGGTTTTTACCCTTTTGATGTGCAGAATATGCCCATTTGTAGGACTATTTTACCATAAAATCCCTCTTTTTTCTGGTTTAAAACAGTGCCAAGTCAGTAGCGATCACAAGAGGAAAAAGCAAATGGTAAAGACCACTTTTAGTAGTTTTTCCCTCGATAATTTAGGATAAAATAAAAATGCGATCAAGAGTTAATATCATGGCAATATCAGCAGCTCAAGAATCGATGATGATTGAGATTAATGATCCCTTAACTCCAGCGAAGACTATTATCTTGATTTTCCCAGCGCAAAAATTACCCCAAAATGCTTACTCCTCTCCTCTGGCAAACTGCCAATCCCAACCCCGATAATCTGGAAAATTTCCAAATTATTAGCCAATGGTGGCAAGATTTAAATCTTAAGGAAGTCTTCTGGCAACAGCGTTTAATTCCCGATACTGGCTCTCGGGAAGATATTAATTGGGAGCGGCAAGGTTTTGATGAAAAGTTTAGCATCCAAATGCCCCAAATTCGCGGGATTACCCTCTATTGGCATAAATCTACTTTTGCTGACGAAAGAAGCATGACACCCAAACAATTAATTTTAGATCGGGAACGGGAGCAGTTATATATTTATCCCCAATCTCAACCTAGTTTAGTTATTCGGGTGACGAAACCCCATCTGGTTTATCAAAAATTCGAGCTAAAAAATCCTCTCCTAGTTGGCAAAAAAGCGGAAAGTGAATATATTTTACTGTTTAGGGATAAAGAACAGCAAATAGAAGTTAAAATTAATCTCAGTCCTGAAAATTATCGGCAATTTCTAGAAACCATGACTGAGGATCAATAAATAATGTGGCAGGGAAACCTAGAACTAATTTACACGCAAAAAAATCTCGCAACCCAAATTAATCACGTCTATGCTACCGCTCCTTTAAAAGTACAAAGACCCTTTTATCCCGAAGGAAAAAACCTTTGTCATACGGTGATTTTACACACGGCAGGGGGAATAGTTGGCGGTGATGTTCTTCAACAAAAAATTCATCTCCAAGCCGCTACTAATGCTCTGATTACCACTGCTTCTGCTGGGAAAGTTTACCAGAGTAACGGTCAGATGGCTCAACAATTAATCGAGATTAAAATCGATGACAATGCCGGTTTAGAATGGCTACCCCAAGAAACAATTATCTTTAATGGTGCGGTATTTCGCCAACATTTACGAGTGGATTTAGGGGAAAATAGCAGTTGGTTGGGATGGGAAATTACCCGTTTTGGTCGCAGTGCGCGAGGCGAGAAATTTTTAGCGGGAGAATGGCATTCTAATTGGGAAATTTGGCGATCGGGACAACCTTTATGGCTGGATCGAGCCTTCCTGTTGGGTGGTAAAATGATCGAGGGATTTTCTGGTTTAAATAATAGCACCCTGATCGGTACTTTAGTTTATATCGGTCAACCGGTGGGCAGAGATTTAATCGAAAAAGTGAGAGATTTTTCCCTAGAAGGAGAGATGGGAGTTACTAGCACTTTAGGAGATGGTCTTTTATGTCGTTATCGGGGCAATTCTAGCGGTGAAGTGCGACAATGGTTTCAGCAGGTTTGGCAAATTTTAAGGCGAGAAATGAGCGATCGAGAGGCAATTATTCCGCGAGTTTGGTTGTCTTGGTAAAGGGGGTTAATTGTCATTTTCTCAAGTCACTTGAATGCCTGTATCGGTGATTGGAGCTATCCAAAATTGTAGATCGGGAGCGACGAGAATTTCCCGGGCCTCTTTAACGATAGTTTCCGCCACTTCCTGAGATGAACAGAGAGTAAAAACCGTCGGGCCGGAGCCTGACATCATCGTTCCCAAACCGCCTAAATCCCCTAGAACCTGTTTTAACTCGGCTACGAGAGGAAATTCGGGTAAAACCACCTTTTCGAGGTCATTATGGATAAATTTGCCGATAGCGGCTGGTTTTTTCTGGGCGATCGCTTGTACCAAAGCCCCAGAACTTACCTGCTGACGACGGTGATGAAATTCCTCTGGAGAAGACAGATAGGTATCCTGAAATTTTTGCCGATAGCTTTGGTAGGCCCAGGGTGTAGAAACGGATAAATGATCGTATTTGGCTAAAATCACCCATAATCCAGTCAGAGGAGCGATAGGATCGAGAATTTCTCCCCTTCCCGTACAGATAACCGTTCCTCCTGTCACACAAAAGGAAGTATCCGATCCCAATCTTGCCGCTAAAGTTTCTAATTCCGGACGGGTTAAGCCTAATTCCCAGATTAAATCGATGCCGACTAACACCGCCGCCGCGTTGGTGGATCCCCCCGCTAAACCGGCAGCCACGGGAATATATTTCTCGATGGTGATATCGATGCCGCCGTAATTGGCAAAGAGGCGGGGGAATTCCTTCGCCATCAAAGTGGCGGCGCGATGGGCGAGATTACTGCTATCTTGGGGGACGAGGGGATGAGAGCAAAAGAGGCGGAATTCCTGCAATCCGTTCGGCCGGAGAGTGATGCGATCGCATAATGCCACCGTCTGCATCACCATCACTAACTCGTGGAAACCATCAGGGCGATCGCCAACGATTTCTAGATATAAATTAATTTTAGCGGGGGCTAGAAGGGTATAACTGTGCATTTGTCAAGAAAAAAAATCTAAAATTTTGGCAATTGATCTAATTTTTCCGCCAAGTCAATCCATTGCGATAAACTGAGATCTTCGGCGCGAGCGAGGGGATTAATCTCTAATTGTGTCAGGATTTGGCTTAATCGATCGCTATCTAGACAATTTTTTAGATTATTGCGTAACATTTTGCGCCGGTTGGCAAAACCCCAGCTAATTAAAGTGGACAAAAAAGCGGTATTGCTGACATTTTTCGGGAAAAAACGGGGTAAAAGCTGAATTACCGCCGAATCCACCCGGGGAGGTGGGGAAAAGGCTCGCCGGGGGACATCACAAATCCATCGACAATCGGCAAGGTATTGAATGCGGACGCTGAGAGCGCTGTAAGCTTTGGTGGAGGGGACAGCGACTAATCTTTCGGCGACTTCTTTCTGGAGCAAGAGGGTAATACTCTGGTAAGGGGGGGTGAAGGGATGGGCGATCGAACCGAGCAGCTTTTCCAGGATCGGACCGGTGATATTATAGGGAATATTAGCCACTACTTTATTAACTGGCGGCAGTTGCTCGGGTTGAAGGGTAAGAAAGTCCCCTGGGATGAGATGAAAGTTATCTTGTTGGCCAAATTTTTTATTTAAAATTGTCCATAGATCTCGATCGATTTCCACAGCGACAACCAATTGAGCGCCATCGAGAAGACGACGGGTTAAAATGCCTGTACCAGGGCCGATTTCTAATACCCGATCCTCGGATTGTAAATCAGCAGCGCCGATGATGCGATCGAGTATCGATTCATCTTTTAACCAATGTTGTCCAAAACGTTTACGCGGTTGAATTTTCATACCTCTATTTTAAAATCAGAGGGTTGTCCTCGACAATAACACCCCTGAAAATATCGATCATGCGATCGATAACCGCATCAATTATCATAGAGCCTAGGCAAAGATAGCAAAAAAATCAGAAACAATGTCAGATTTGAACGATGTTTTCGCAATTGTAGCAGGAGCGGTTCCGGGGGCGTTATCTCGTTATCATATTACCGAATGGACAAAAGCGAAATTCGGCTTGCGCTTTCCATCTGGAACCTTTATTATTAATTTAACTGGCTGTCTAGCTATCGGCTTTTTTGTGGCTATTTTACCCAGTTTTCCCTTTTATTCCCACTCACTAGATTTAATGGTTAGAACGGGATTTTTAGGAGCTTATACCACCTTTTCTACCTATAGTTTAGATATCTTGATCCTCTGGCGCAATCAGCAAAATTTTCTCAGTCTTTTTTTTGCTGTTGCTAGTATCATTTTCGGATTAATTGCCGTTAAAATTGGGGCAGCTATTGCCCAAGTTTTTCTAGGTTAATTCTCTAATTTATTGACTATTGAAGGGCAGGACAGATAGCATGAATTTCAGGGGTCGTTATAGTTTATTCGTAGCAATTGGGGCTATTTTTGGAGCTTTAAGTCGTTTTTATGTTGCGGAATTGATTGACAGCATCTTCGGTAAAGAATGGGGATTTTTTGGGACATTTTTTGTCAATGTTTCTGGCTGTTTAATTATTGCCTATATCTTTACTATGGTTAGGGAAAATATTCGCATAATTGCTCCAGAATTAGGATTGATGCTTGCCACGGGTTTTTGTGGTTCCTATACAACTTTTTCCACCTATAGTTTGGAGTCTAACAAGTTTTTAGAGCAGGGAAACTTAACTTTCGGTTTAATTTATTGGCTCGGCAGTGTTTTTGGGGGGATGATTGCGCTTAAAATTGGAGTTATTTTAGCAAGAACTGGTTTTCCTAGATGAGTTATTAAGGGCGCAAAAATAGAAGGATACCAACTTTTTGGAAATGTTTCATCGATTGCTTATCATCCTAGTTTCTTTCAAGGGATTTCTGGAATTATTTATCAATTGTTACGTCTGGCTTATCCTGAGCAATTTCCTGTTATTTTTTTGTGGAGATAAAGCACTGACTAGCCTAAAAATAAATGGCTCTTAATTGATTAGTTCGCTCTAGATCAAAAATAATTGACAAAAATCACTAAATGCCTTTCTATATAAGGGTTCCATCCCTTATAACCCCTGTCCATTGCATAACAGAAACCCAAGAACCAAATAAATTATAAGTTCCGCATTCTATAATATCTTGTACGGTATATTCAGGACCGTGGTTAGTAGGCATTCTAAATTGATGTAATACTAAATCTGGTTATTAAAAACTGATTATTTATTCCCCTTTGCCTTTTGCCTCTTGCCTTTTGCCTCTCCTCATAACTAGCCTGTACTCAACGGATTTAGTATAAGTAGTCATGCAAAATTAATTTCCTAGTGAAGAAAGGCAAGAGGCAAGAGGTGGTTAGATGTGTGTAATTAATTTTGCTTAGGTACTTATATCAACCGATGTCCATTTGCGTTCGCCGTCAGAAAGGGCAAGGGTTTTGAGTCCCTCGGAGCGATTTTTCAACGTTTGCCTCTTGCACTTTTTGAGCTAAGTAGTCGTGCAAAATTAATTTCCTAGTAAAGATAGGCAAAAGGCAAGAGGCAAAAGGCAAGAGGGGGTTAGATATGTGTAATTAATTTTGCTTAGGTACTTAAAAAAATCTCAAAACCGTTTTCCAGTAAGGCTTACAGTAATTTTCAGCACACCCAAAGGAGTTACTAGGAATTGCAGAGCTTGTTTTTAATCGGGAATCAAGCTTTAGATTTTTTTCTTATTTCTTTGAGGGAAAAATGTCTATCATCAAAGGCGATATTACCCCGCCAATTTATGTTACCAGCGATCGGTCAAAATCATCCTCAATCTGGTAATTATGCCCCCCTAGATAGCCATCTTTGGGCTGATGCTTCTTATCCCCTCGGGGCGCATTATCAAGGCGATAATGTCACCTTTGCCGTCTATTCTAAAAATGCCCGTCAGATTCTTCTGGAAATCTACGATCGCCCGACGGGAGAAAACGCTAAGTATGATTACTGGTTGACAAAAAACCCAAATGATGATATATGGCGGGCAAAAATCGCCGGTATTGCCCAGGGCAGCTACTACGCTTTTCGCTGTTGGGGTTCCAATTGGCAATTTGATCAAAAATGGCAAAGAGGCCACAGTAACGCCGGTTTTCAGGCAGATGTGGACGATTTTGGCCATCGTTTTAACCCCAATAAAGTCCTCTTCGATCCCTACGCGCGAGAACTTTCCCACGACCTTGAAAACCCGGCCATGATTGCGGCCGAAGAAAATGCTGGAATGTATGCCACGGGAGAGGGGGACTACAAAGGAGTAATCCGGCGGCAATACGATACGGGCAAATGGTCGCCCAAAGGCATTGTGATCGCGCCGGATGGGACTTCTACCGGTACTCGTCCCCGTCTGGGGGCCGAAAAAGCGATTATTTACGAGGCCCATGTGCGCGGTTTCAGCAATCACCCCTCCGCTAGTCGTTTAGAAGATATTCTCAAGGGAATTACAGGTTTTGAGGAAGTGGCTAACGTTCCCGACCAGTACAGAGGAACTTATGCGGGAGCCGGCTATATGGCCAAATACCTGAAAGCGCTAGGATTTACCACGATCGAACTCTTACCGGTCCAAGAAACCGCTAACGATAATAACCCCGATGATCGCCCTGGTGGTAACTATTGGGGTTATATGACCTTTGGTTATTTCGCCCCCGATCGCCGTTATGCTTATGATCGCTCCCCCGGGGGACCGACCAGAGAATTTAAGGCCATGGTCAAAGCTTTCCACGACCAAGGTATGGAAGTTTATCTCGATGTGGTCTATAACCACACCGGAGAAGGGGGCAATTGGGGCAGCAACGATGTCACCGGATTTGTTAGTTTTGGTGGTTTTGATGTGGTGGAATACTATCAACTCACCGACGAACATTATCTAGTCGATGGGGCCACAGGCTGCGGAAATCAATTAAACTTTTCCCATATTGTCACCTGTAATCTGGTTCTTGATTCCCTCACCTATTGGTTAGAAGAAATGGGAGTTGATGGTTTTCGTTTTGATCTGGCCCCCGTCCTCGGTCGAATCCCTTCTAGTCATGAACGAGAAGATTGGGGCAAACAAAAACAATTCTTTCCTAAACATCCTTTGTTAGAAAAGATCGAGCAATTAGGCAAGAAATACGATGCTGAAATGATCGCCGAAGCTTGGGATATCTGGGGTTACGAAGTGGGAAATTTCCCAGCAGGTTGGGGCGAGTGGAATGGCCGTTATCGCGATGCAATCCGGCGTTTTTGCAAGGGAAATGGTAATACTTTTAAATTCATCGAACAGGTGAACGGAGATTATCACAATTTTAATGACCAAGGCGGACCACACAAATCGATCAGTTTTATTGTTGCCCACGATGGTTTTACCCTGATGGATGTAGTCAGTTATAACAATAAAAATAACCTCAATCCCTGGCCTTTTGGTCCTTCCGATGGCGGCAATAATAATAACGATTCTTGGGATTCTGGCGGTAATCCGGCCTTACGTCGCCAAAGATTACGCAACTTTTGGACGATTCAGTTTTTATCTCGCGGTGTTCCCATGACTGTCTGGGGTGATGAATTTGGCCGCACCCAAAATGGTAATAATAATCCCTACAATATTGATAGTGTCGCCACTTGGAATAATTATGATATGATTGCCACCCGTTCACCCCATCTACTGCCCACTGGTTATCGGGAAGCTTATCATAATAATTTTGGCACGGGAACTAATCAAGAAGAACGCAATCCTTTATTTATTTTTGCCGCTTATATTGCTCACTTAAGACAGAATCATATCGCCCTTAAACAGCGCCGCTACGGTGATATGGTTCTCGATGCAGGCAATAGTGTCACCTACTTATTTAAAAAACCCGATGGTATTAGCGATTTAACTGCCCATGATCGCTGTATTTGGTTTTTAATTGATGGTAGTGCCGTCGGTGATCACGATTTTTTGGTGTTAATTAATATGTATCATCTGCCGGTGAATTTTCGCCTTCCCCAGTCACCCAATAATCATCGTTGGGTAAGAATTATTGAGACGGCAGCATGGGCAGAAACCAATTATAATTGTTGGTCTGTGGATCAAGGTGCAGTAATTGCCGATAGCTATAAAGTCAATGGTTTTTCGATCATGGTTTGCGAGGAGATTAACTGAACTATCTATACTCCCCTTATTAAGGATAGGGTTGATTCATTCTCCGAATCTAATTCTTTTTTTTTGCTACCTTTAATCCCTTAAGCTCTGCATGAGTAGAAAACGGGTTTCTCGGAGAAACCCGTTTTCTGTGCGTTACTCAACGGATTTGGTATTAGTTGCACATCCCGTGACTTTACCCTCCCATGGCTATCCTACCGAACAAGTGGTTCGCCTCACCCTTCGAGATCATGCTCCCAAGATTTTAGCCAGAAACAAGCCTACTCTGCTTTTGCAAAAATTTCTTGCTGAACCCTAGTGGACGGATGACAGGTTAATGACCATCAATAATAGGCATGGAAAACTTATCACTGTCCCGATGGGAAGTTTGCTCTTGCAAAATTGGCAAATAGGGATAAAATCAAAACAAGTTAATTTTTCGGCGACCCATCATGTTAACCTCATCTGACAGTAAATTATCTAAGCAGCAGCAAATTCTCTCGGCTGTTTCCGAAGAAGAACAGCTTAAACAGCAACGGATTCAGGAGGTGCTATTGTTAATAGATAGTTTATTCCAAAGAGAGGAAACCACTTTTAGGATTATCATCGACTGTCTTTATGATGTGGGTTCGTTAAATTTAATTAATAAAAAGTTTCATCATCGTCACTTAAATTTTATCATGAAATCGATAGCTCGTTTTTCTAAGCCTATATTCAGAATTTATGCTCTCTATTGGGTGAAGAAAAATAGCCCCAAATTAATTACTAATTGGTTGGCTAGTCAGGTTAAGTTCTAGCCAAGTAAGTAACTAAAAAGTACAAACTTTGGAGTGGTAGAATCGAGTAACAGTTTTTAACACTTACTTACTTACCGCCGATTCTAACATAGTAATCGTTCCCCGATTAGCATCAAATTCTACTGCAATACCAATAGGAATAGTCTCGATAATGTCTAAATGTCCGATCATTAAACCTAAACAAGCGGGAATTTTTAAGGGTTGAATATATTCTCGGATCACTTCTTCTAAAGTCAAGGAACCATAGTCACTATCGGCACTACAATTGCTGCACTGACCGAAGATAAATCCAGCTAAATTATCGAAAATTCCCGCTAATTTTAATTGATTTAACAGGCGATCAATTTCATAAACATCTTCACCAATGTCTTCTAAAAATAGGATAGCTCCGTTGAAATTAGGTAAATAGGGAGAACCAGCGATCGAGGCTAAAGTGGTTAAATTACCGCCGATTAATTTACCTTTGGCTTGACCTTTAGTAATAGTCTGGATGCGGTTTTTTACCTGCATTAAACGATTAGCATCATCGGGATCGGGAACATTTCTAAAAGTTAACTTTTCCCCAGAAAATAAAACTTGTCGAAAGCTTTCAGTTTGAGCAGTGCGCCAACTAGAAAAGCCATTGGGAGCATGGAAAGTAACTAAACCCGTTTTGGCATAAATAGCTAACAATAAAGAAGTTATATCACTAAAACCACAGATGATTTTCGGATGACGACGAATTAAATCGTAGTCGAGATAAGGTAATAAACGAGCGCTTCCCCAACCGCCGCGAATTGGTAAAATTAGGGCAATATTATCATCAGCAAAAAATTGATTTATATCCGACGCTCGCTCCCTATCTTTACCAGCTAGATAACCATAACGATCTAAAGCGTATTCACCAACTTTTGGGACTAATTTTAAAGCTTTAACTGCTTCGATAACTATATTTAAATCATCTTCTTTAAAAGTTGCCCCCGCCGGACTAATAATACCCACTCCGTCCCCTGGTTGTAGATGCGGTGGTTTAATTAGAGGAAAATTATTGCTAACAACTTTTCTGGGAATTAGGGAAAAACTAACAGCAGTTAGAGCGGAATTAATGAAAAATTGACGGCGCTTCATTCTGATAGTTTTTAGAGAAATTGCAAGGGAAATAAAATTTTAGGGATTAAGTGGATAGGTGTTAAAAATTGTCAGGATACCCCCTTAATAAGGGGGGATTAAGGGGGTATCGAGGGAAAAAAAGTTTTCACAATTGCCCCAGCTAAGAAGACAATTAATGCCCAAACCTGATATTTTTGGGTTCCTTCTAATAAGTTTAGTCGATTTTCTATTCCCTCAACTTTTCCTGTTAACACCGCTTGTCCTACCTTTAAATCCATTACATCTTTTTGTAACGAATCGATTTTTCCCTCAATCCGCGTCAAGATAGTTTCTAGGGAATAAGTAACCGTTTCCTGAGATTGATTAATTTGTTCAAGACCTTTTAGTTAATTCTTGCCCTAAAAAAGCCATTATGCTTCCGATTTTGCCATGTCGCGAATGATATCGCCGCGAGTGATAATACCGATTACTTTGTGGGTTTCTTCCTCAATCACCGGTAAACGTCGCACATGACGATCATACATTAACGAGGCCGCTTCTTTCAAAGGGCGATCGCCTGTGATACTAATAGGTTTATCGGTCATTACTTCCCCCACGGTTTGACCGAGAGCTTTATGGAGCAATTTCTCGTGACGGCTAGGATTTTGTAGATAAATGACGCTATCGAGGAGCATAATGTAAGGAGGAGCTTCTACTCCCGTTTCTTGCCACATAAGGTCAGTTTCGGAGATAACGCCAATCAGTCGTATATTGTCATCCACCACGGGTAAACCACTAAACCGCTTTTCGGCCAAAATCTTCACTGCTTCCGACAGAGAAGTGTTAGCGGTGACGGTGATCGGATTGGGAGTCATGATATCGGCAACTGTTTTCGTCATCTTAGGGACTCGCGATAATAATGCTTTCTCTCTCTATCTTATCATTAGGGTAATCAGTCGCCGCTTAATTATGACTATTCTTCAATCTTCGGCTGAGAAAATGGTATAACATAAAAAGGAAATGGGATATTAATTTAGTTAGTTGACAAGGAGAAAGAAAAATGATCGCTCAACCTCAATACCCAGAAAGAATGACCCCGGAAGAGTATCTAGAATGGGAAGCTACACAGGAATGTCGCCATGAATATGTTGATGGGGAAATTATCGCCATGACTGGGGGTAGTCTGCCCCATAATGATATTACCTTAAATTTTTACAGAACTTTATATTCTCATCTCCGTCCGCGAGGCTGTCGAGTCAATGTATCTGATGCGAAAGTACAAGCTAGTAATAGTCGTTATTTTTATCCCGATTTGGTGATTAGTTGCGATTTTAGGGATAGAGAATCTCGTAATTTTATTCAACATCCACAAGTGATTATTGAAGTGCTTTCCCCTAGCACAGGAAACTATGATCGCACTAAAAAGTTACAATATTATCGTCAGATTCCTAGTTTACAAGAATACGTTTTAGTTGATCCTGAATCGATCAGTGTTGAGGTTTATCGTCGCGGTGAAGATAAAATTTGGTTTTACTGCGCTTATAGTCAAGGGGAAGAAATTATTCTATCTAGTCTCGATTTTCACTGTGCGATCGAGTTAATCTATGAAGGGATAAGTTTCGATTAAAGAAAGTTTACAAACCGGTCAAACATTCCTAGACTTAAAATAAATACGTCCCGATTGTTTCGATAAATTCTATGTTACCGCCCCTATTAGTTCTTGATCCCTTGTTAGAAAACTGGTTACGAGAAGATCTCGGTAGAGGCGATCGCACCACCCAAGCAATTTTCTTCGGTCATGCTAAAATTGGTCAGGCTAGTTGGATTGCCAAAGAAGCGGGAGTTATTGCTGGTTTACCCGTAGCTGAACGCGTTTTTCAACTACTTAACCCCACTATTCACTTTACCCCCACCGTTGCCGAGGGGGAATTCTGCCCCAAGTCTAAAGTTATTGCCGAAATAGAAGGTTCCTTCGATGCACTGTTAATCGGGGAAAGAGTCGCTTTAAATCTTGCCATGCGCTTGAGTGGAATCGCTAGTGCCACTCGTCAGTATGTGGAGAAAATTGCCGATTTATCGACAAGATTGGTGGATACTCGCAAAACTACCCCCGGATTGCGAATTTTAGAAAAATATGCCTCCGGTATCGGTGGCGCTATTAACCATCGTTTGGGGTTAGATGATGCAATTATGATTAAAGATAATCATATTCAAGCAGCCGGCAGCATTGAGGAAGCAGTGCTTCGTGTACGGCAAAATATGCCCTATCCTCTCACAATTGAGGTGGAAACCAGTCAATTAGAAGAAGTGAATCAAGCTCTGCAGCAGCAGGTAGAGATCATTATGTTAGATAATATGGATTTAGAGATGATGCAAACTGCTGTGGAGATGATCCGCAATTTTAATAGTAAAACCAAAATAGAAGCATCGGGAAATATTACCCTCGATCGCATTCGCAACGTTGCCGAAACAGGAGTAGATTATATTTCTACTAGCGCCCCGATTACTCGTTCTACTTGGTTAGATATTAGTATGAGAATTGATTAAAAGGCCATATCAGTTATCAGTTATCAGTTATCAGTTATCAGTGAACTTAAAACGGTTCTTCGGTTTGTGTTATGCAATAGACGGGGGTTATAAGGGATGAAACCCTTATAGAGAAACATCTTAGGCAATTTTTGTCAATTGTTTTTGATCTAGAACGAACTAATCAATTAAGTCTCTTGCCAGATAAGGATTTAGTGGATTTATGCCACCCGATCAAACTATATCAAGTAACTAAGAACCCTTAAAACTCAAATCTGATAACTGATCACTGATCACTGACTCCTATCTATTCTAACCTCGATCGCATCGCCAATATTTAGGTGTAATTGCTTTTGGGCGCTACCACTATTGACGGCAATTTCTAACCCCCCGTGACTACCGATAAAAGCGACTATTTCCCCCCAAGGAACATCACTGTAGGTGTTTTTTGCGGGGATAATTTTTGGACCCAACTGCACTGACCAATTTTTTCCCTCTAGGAGATAATCGGGAATATTACTGATTAAATTGCCAAAAATGTCGATATATTGGATTTGACCCCTGATTTTATCTTCCTCGACTTGCGGAACAGCGATCGCTAATTGTTGCAAGCTATCGGGATCAATAATCTCACCTAACATTTCTAGGGGTACTCCCCGGGCCAAATAAGCGGCCACAGCAGCAAAAATATCACGACCGTGAAAAGTAGTGCTAGGGTTAGGGGTGCGCCAATAGGAAGTATTATCGAGATTAACGGTAGATATAGCGGGAGATTGGCTTAAAATGCCACTAAATAAACCATTATCTGGCCCAACTAAATAACCACCAGCAAAACGAATCCCTACCCCGCATCTTTTGCTTCCCACTCCCGGATCTATAACTGCCAGATGAATAGTGCCTTGGGGAAAATATTGATAGGCATTCAGGAGGATAAAACGACCAGTGTAAAGGTCTTGGGGCGAAATTTGATGATTCAGATCGATCGTGCGAGCATGGGGGGCAATTCCCGCGATTACTCCCTTGATAATGCCCACATAACCGTCCTGTAGTCCAAAATCGCTAGTAAGGGTTATTAGCGCCTGTTCCGTCATTGACTTGTCCCTAGGATTGCCAACAGCCTTAATAAATCTTAACGCTAAATTCAGTAACTAAAGATACAGTTTATCAAGGAGAATGTTATGATTTAGATATAAGGTAAGTTAAGTCGCTCAAAAGTCTGTCCATCATGAACAAAAATCGTCAGCAAGTCCTAACACAAGCCGCCGTCGCTCATAGAGAAACACTCCGCAGAAATTTACAACACCGACTCGAAGTAGCTAGAGCGCAGGGAAATGAAGCTTTAGTGCGTCAATTAGAAGCAGAGGCGGCCTATTTGCACCTTCGTTAGATTTAATCGGTGTTTAGTCATAGTCTAGTTGTCGGTTTTTAGTGATCGGTATGCCGATCACTTTTTTTTGGCGAATTTTTAGGAAAAAAATTGCTGATATCTCCAATGGCAATCCCTAAAATAGAAAGAACAGCAGTTTAGAGATCAAATAATTATGGCTTTTTTTAGGCAATATATCGCCCCGTTCCTGACTATCTTAGTGTTTTTAGTTGCTTTGGTTGCCACCGGCATCCGGATTTTTTTACCAACAGATTTAGCGGCACCCGCTCCGATCGAGCAATCCCTGGGCATAATTTTCTTTTATCCTTGGTATGGCTAACCTTCCCAAAGATTATCAGCTACGACTGGGAAAAATGGGCGATCGCTATCTACTCATTAATTTTCTCACCCGCACCTATGAAGAATTTTTTCCCGAACAAAAAAACCTCTCCCATCTAGCTGATACAGTCAGACAGTTTTTTGGCCTCGATACTCCCCTGTGGATCGTCGAAGGACAACAAACAGCGATCGCTTGTCTCTGGATGGGGAGCGCCGTCGATCAGGTGACAGGCGATCGCTATGGTCATATTTTCCTAATTTACGTTGATCCCCAGCATCGTCGCCAAGGTATCGCCAGCGCACTAATCGATCGAGCTAAGGATTGGGCAAAAAGTCGCGGACAAACCCGCATCGGTTTACAAGTCTTCATCAATAACGATAATGCTCTCAATCTCTACCAAAATCTCGGCTTTCAAACTCGCTCTTTGCTGATGTGGAAAAATATTTAGAAACTGTTAGGAGCCGGGAGTTATCAGTCAGGAGACAGAAGACAGGGTGATAGGGTTTTGGGGTGATAGGGTGATAGGGATTTAGGGGTTTAGGGAAATTTCATCCAAATGCTCCACTTCCCCATTTCCCCACTTCCCCACTTCCCCACCTCCCCACTTCTCCACCTCCCCACTTCCCCACTTCCCCACCTCCCCACTTCCCCACTTCTCCACCTCCCCACTTCCCCAATTCTCCACCTCCCCACTTCCGACTTCCCCACTTTCCCACTTCCCCATTTCCCCAATTCATAATTCATAATTTATAATTCCTACACCCCAGACACAACTATAGAGATGGCACTGTCAGCATTAATTATTCTCGATCGAGCCACAAGTATTAAAATTTAGGAGACACTAGAATACACTGACAGTCATCGTGGTAAAAACACGCTATTTTAGTAACCTATACTAACCGCGCTTTAGGAGTAAGCAGTTTTCATGGATTCCGTGATAAACCTCCAATGTCAAAACCTAACCTGTTTAGCCCCGAACGCTCTCACTAATAGATTCTGTGAAAAATGCGGTACTCCTTTAGTTAAGCGCTATTTATGGATGATCGGTGATTGGGTGAGAACCTATTATCGTGTGGGTGAGCTAATTGATAATCGTTATTTGGTCAAACAACCACAAATTGTTCTTGACACTAAACCAGCTCAAGCACCTCAAGCACCGGAAGAACCTCCTAGCTGGCTCTCCCTCTACCTAAAATTGTTACCCTTCCATCTCCACATTCCCCAAGTCTATGGCTATATTGCCAGTCCCGATGAACGCTTAAATATGGACATCTGGCTGTTAGAATACAGCACTATTCCCCTCGATGAAACAGGAGAATTAATTTATCCGGAACTATTGCCCACTCTGGCCGAGGTTTGGTCGCAAGCTTCCGATTTAAGGCAAATTCACTGGTTATGGCAAATGGCCAAACTCTGGCATCCCCTCCAGAAAAAAGCTGTGGTCTCTAGTCTGCTCAACCCTTCTCTAACGAGAGTGAATAATCAGCTGCTGCAATTGCTAGAGTTAAGCAAAGACGAGGCCACCGCTCCCAATTTACGAGATTTGGGGGCTTTCTGGGCCGGTCTAATACCGACGGCAGCCGCTAATATTCAAGATTTTCTGGCATCCCTGACCCAAGAACTAGAATCCGGTGATCTCGATCGCCCAGAGTCCCTGATTACGATCCTCGATTATGCTCTACAGCACTACGGTGCGGGTCGAGAACGCACCTATGAGATTTTCACCTGCACCGATACCGGTCCGCTGCGGGAACACAACGAGGATGCCTGTTATCCCCCAGCTAATCAGGCCATAACCCTCGCTCATGGTCAAAATCCCTTCGACAAAGCTCAGGGCAAGCCCCTTGCAATTGTCTGTGATGGCATCGGCGGTCAGGAAGGGGGCGAAATCGCTGCTCAATTGGCGATCGAAACCCTGCCTAGGGAAATTAATCAGAGTCTCACCAGTGATACTGAATTCTATCCCGATAGTTGCAGTCTTGCCCTCGAACAGGCGATTCGTGTCACCAATGATCTGATCAGTAAACGCAATGATCAGGAGTCAAGACAAGATCGTCAGCGCATGGGTACGACTCTAGTTATGGCCTTTGGCCATGCTCAAGAAATGTACGTTGCCCATGTGGGGGATTCCCGTATCTATTGGATTACCCCCCATAGTTGTCATCAAGTGACGGTGGATGATGATCTCGCTTCCAGGGAGGTGAAATTAGGCTATCTCCTCTATCGTGATGCCATACAGTATCCCAACGCAGGGGCCTTGGTGCAAGCTTTGGGCATGGGTAGCGCCACTAATCTCCATCCCACTGTTCAAAGGTTGATTGTTGATCAAGATTGTGTTTTTCTCCTCTGTTCCGATGGTTTAAGTGATTATGATCGGGTAGAACAATACTGGGACAGTGAAATTCTGCCTCTTTTGCGAGGAGAGAAAACCGTGACGGCCGTGGGGGAAAGTTTATTACAACTAGCTAACCAGAAAAACGGTCATGATAACTCCACCATCGCCCTAGTTTATTGTCGGGTAGTTCCTGCAGCTGAACCTGTCACGCCTTTAGTTTATGCTGAGGCCAAAGAACGAATTATTCCCGATCCTAATGACCAAGATTTTGATCACAACAGGGACACCGACCCCGGAGAAAAAGTGGTAACGGCAACACCCACTTCTCCCCCTCCATCTTCTTCTGTTTCTAGTCCTACCTCCCCCCCTGCGCGCACTGCCATTTCACCCTTCCTCGGAGCAGCGATCGCTGTCGGTGTTCTCGGTTTACTGGCTGCGATCGCTTGGCAATTCTTGAGTCGTGATCCCGCTTCTAATCCATCGATTTCTCCCGCACCCATTACCGCTCCGAGTCCCACGACCGGGACGACACCTTCCGCACCTGTCACCGATCCGAGTCCCATTCCGGGGACAACACCTTCCGCACCCGTCACCAGTCCGAGTCCCCCCAATGCTTCCCCTAACTAGGGTTTGCGGCAAAAAGTTGTTTTTGGGAACAGGGTGTGGGGTTTTGGCTGACGGTTAACTGGCTTGTCGGGGGTTGCCTGAGCGAGTTAAGATAAAATGCCTGATTAACTGCCGAGTCTATCATATATGGTTGATGCTGCGACGTTCCCCTCCGACACCTCCGCGATCATGGATGCCTTTGAAACGCCTCTAGAGTTTAACTTTCAACTGCCGGATCCCGAAGATGAAACCATCCAAGATCATGATTTTCAGCAGCAACTGGATTCTTTTTGGAAAGTCTGCGATCGCTTTGATTTGCAAACGGAAATCTGGCGGGGGCGAATTTTGCGAGCTATTCGCGACCGGGAGAAGCAAGGCGGTGACAGTCGCGGTACGGGCTTTTTAAACTGGTTAAAACAGCGAGAAATCACTAAAAGTCAAGCTTATGCTCTGATTCAATTGGCTAATAGTGCCGATACTCTCCTCGCAGAAGGACAACTGGATCCCGATAGTATCAATAATTTTAGTAAACGGGCCTTCGTAGAAACGGCCAAATCTGCCCCCGAAATTCAAAAATTAGTCAGTGATGCGGCCCGACAAGGGGAGAGGATTACCCGTCGAGAGGTGAAGCAATTGGCCGATGAATGGACGGCGATGAGTTCAGACTTACTACCCGATGAAGTGAAGGAAAAAGCCAGTGATGGTAGTTTACCGGCGCGTCATCTCGCTCCCCTAGTGAAAGAATTAGAAAAGTTACCCGATACTCATATCGACACTCTCCGTCAAGAAATCGCCGCTAATCCCGATGTGGACACGGTAAAATTAATCACCTCGGAAGCACGCAGTTTAGCTAAATATCTCGACGCGGCGGCCCAAGTACAAACTCTCCGACGGGGTAATTTAGATATTGAAATGGCTCTAGAAGAAGCTTTGCGCGTCGATTGTCTAAATACGGCGGCGGATCTGGTTAAACAAGCCACACAATTAGAGCAGGCTGTGGCTAAACTTTATACTACTTGGAAACGTTTGGGTAGTTTGTCCGATCGCCTCTATGTGGATACGGGAGCAAGTAATCCCCATCTGCGATCGATGTTAACCTGTTTGGAAAGTTTAACCAGTGAAGTGATCGAAGTAGAACTGGATGAGGGTGGGCAAAAAACGGTACGTTTACGCATTATCAGCGATGGGGGAAGTTAAATGCTTTTTTGGTGGTTGGGGTGTTGGGGTGTTAGGGTTTTAGGGTTTTAGGGTGTTAGGGTGTTAGGGTTTTAGGGTTTTAGCTGAAATTCCCCATTTCCCCATTTCCCCACTTCCCCACTTCCCCACTTCCCCACCTCCCCACTTCCCCACTTCCCCACCTCCCCACCTCCCCACTTCCTAACACCTAACGGCTTGCTGCTATAATCTCTGAATATCGTCAACTTTTATGAAAACTTATTAACAGATACTTGACTTTATGCTAAAAATCAAGGAAAAAAAACCAATAATTAGCATCGGTTCCATAACTGCGGCGATCTTGCTCAGTTTAACCCTAATTCCTACCGCTATAGCCAAGGATGTGCTTCTGAGAGTGGGCATTGTCCAACGTTTTGGCGATGAAGCCAAGGACAAATTAACCCTGAGTAGTACCAGTGGTGATAATCTCACCCTGCGCGTGGTGGGAGAAGATGGCCAACCCCAAACCCTGCAAACCAATCGCCTACAATTAGAAGTTATTCCCCGTCCCCTCGCTTCTCCCATCCTCCAAGAAAAAGTCATTTTAAGCGACCACGCCACCTTTGAAACCGCCGAAAATAGCGCCAAAAATTGGGCAAAAATGGGCATTAAAGTGGAAATTACCCAACCCGGACGCTGGCAGGTTTGGGCAAAGCGAGAAGTTTATGAAAATCCCCTAGTGCGACGTTGGTTGCTGACCAGTTTGCAAAGCAAAGGCCACAATCAACCCTATATTAATAGTGTTTTACTCAAAGAAAAGCCGCAAGTTTCTTTCCAAATCAACGGGGTGCGCTATTTTCCCAAAGAATTGGAAATCGAGAGCCAAAAAAACCTGATTCAAGTCACCCATAGCCCCGATCAGGTACGTTTGTACGGTGGGACTATGCGCCTACAGCCCAACGCCTACGGCACTTTTACCCTAGTTAATAACGTTCCCCTCGAAACCTACCTGCGCGGGGTTGTACCCCACGAAATCGGTCATGATGCCCCAGAAAGTGCCACCCGGGCGCAAACTATTATCGCCCGCACCTACGCCCTCCGCAATCTCCGCCGTTTTCAAGCCGATAATTACGAACTCTGTGCCGATACCCATTGTCAAGTTTATTATGGATTGACGGGAACTAATCCCCGGGCTGATCAAGCGATCGCAGCTACTCAAGGCCTGGTTTTAACTTACCAAAATGAGTTAGTCGATGCCCTTTATTCCTCCACCACCGGCGGGGTAACTGCCCTCTTTAGTGATGTGTGGGATGGGGAAGAAAGACCTTATCTGCGCGCAGTGGTGGACTCCCCTAATCGAGTCTGGGATCTGTCGAAACAATCCCTCGCTAATGAGACAACTTTTCGCCAGTTTATTAATCTTAAAGATGGTTTTAATGAGACGGGACGACGGGTTTTTCGTTGGCAAAAACAAGCTTCCTTAACTGATTTGAGTCAAGACCTAGAAACCTATCTAACACGGCGAAAACATCCCCTCGCCGACTTCCAGAAAATCCAATGGATGGAAGTGACTAAGCGCTCTCCTTCCGGTCGGATTCTGACTATGACCATTCAAACCGATAAGGGGATTTTGGAACTCTATAAAAATGAGGTGCGTAGTGCCTTAGGACCGCCTCGCAGTACCCTATTCTACATCGATCCTATCTACGATACCAATCGACAGATCCAGGGTTATAACTTTATTGGTGGCGGTTTCGGCCACGGGGTAGGATTAAGTCAATTTGGTTCCTATAATTTAGCTCGTTTGGGTTGGTCTCCCGAACAAATTCTCGCTTTCTATTATCCCGGCACCACCATCCAACCTCTCAATAATTCGATTATCTTTTGGCGAGGAAATTAATCAGTTATCAGTTATCAGTTATCAGTTATCAGTTATCAGTCATCAGTTATCAGTTTCTGAAGGCAAGAGGCAAGAGGCAAAAGAAAGGCTCTGATAATTCTCCTACCTAAAAAGAGGATTAGAAACTAAGTAAATCAAATGTTTGACTAAAATTTACCGAAATTTTGGGTTAAAGCCCCGTCCTTTTAGGACGGCTTTTTAAACTATAGCTTGTTAACTTGTGCGAAACGTTTAGGCATGAAATAGGGCTGTAATGCCTGAAATAACCGCCTAGTAAGGTCTTCAGTCCCCTGACTGAATCTAACGGTCAACCCTGACCAACCTTATAACTGTT
>SFBI01000163.1 GCA_007095845.1 Microcystis aeruginosa Ma_MB_S_20031200_S102 | reverse complement strand
CATGATTTTAGTGCATTAAAGAGGGCAAGAATGTATGCTCCTGTGGGGACAACCCTTGATGAAATTATTCGTACTTATTGTGTCGCCTAGTGTCTCGTTCTTATTTGAAATAACTATAGAGCCGAAGAAATTTATTCTCGTATTGTTATTGCTATTGATGATTTTGACAAAAAAGACCCCATTGTTGTCCAGACAATTTTAGAAAGTAGTTTAGATTTATTTCGGATGGGAAAACATCGAGGATTTATCATGACAGGAAGAGGCTTTACCGAGTTTCAAGAAGCAACCTTAAAAGCCCTTGGTATCTTTTCTGAAGATATTCCCCTTGAACCCATGAGTCAAGATGATTTACGTCACATTGCTATTAATTATCTTAATAGTGCCAGAAACGAACAGCGAAATGATCCCTATCCTTTCACAGAGGAAGTCATCAATTTAATTACGGGTTACGCTCAAGGAATTCCTCGAGAACTGAATACTATCTGTGAAAAAGTATTAAGGCAAGCTGCTTCAGAAGGATATGAAATTATTGATGAAACTGCTTTTTATTCAATTTGGCAAATCCTTCAAGAAAAATTTACTTATCCCTTAAGTCCTCAGTTTCGTCATTTATTATACGTTGCTCATCAAGCCGGTGGCATTAGTGAGAATATTTCTGATCAAACTTTGGCTAAACTTGATGCTATAACCTTTGTTGCTCTCTTGCCCCAACTTAAATCGATGGAAGAACAAGGATTATTAATTCGTCAAGAAGATCAGAGCGGTTTTCGTTTTCTTCCTTCCCAATTATTTCAACCTAAGTTACTCCCTGAGTCTCAGTCTGAGTAAATAATAATTGAAGCTATTAGGGGAGTTATAAAAATCGATCGAGCAAAAAAGCAACTAGGTAATGATTGGGTAGTGGTGGTGAGCCATGGTGCTTATCTTGTATGAAGTGTGTAAAATATTTGTTAATAACAATAATTTGCTTAACTCACTATCTTTATCTAAAAAAATTGAGAATCCCGTTGGGGCTATTTGATACTTTATTTATGACTAAGATAAACAACAAAGCAAAGCGTTAAACCTTCATCCCCACTCCCCTTTGCCCCCCCCGACGTTGGGGGGGTTTTGCCTCTTGCTTCATCTTAACAGGCAATTTAAATTACGAACAGCCTAACAATTTAAGGGAATTAACTTTCGTCAAGAAGATCAAAGCTGACTAATGCTCAAATATATCTTTGTATTGCTGTAAATCTAAAGCGGTGAAGATGGGGATACAACTAAAGCATTTTTGGGTTAATTCCCATCTTTCTTCTCTTTGCAGCATCAAAATTAATTTATCTCGCACTGACAGTAAATAGCGCACATCATTAGCAGCGTAACTCAGTTGTTGTGGGGTGAGATTAGCAGCATTTCCCCAATCAGAACTTTGAGCGGTTTTGTCTAATTCTATGCCTTCCAATTCCTGCACGAGACTTTTTAAACCGTGACTGCTGGTATAAGTCCGAGCGAGTTTACTGGCGATTTTGGTGCAGAAAATCGGTTTAGTGGCAATGGCAAAAGTATGGGATAGTTGAGCCACATCAAAACGGGCAAAATGAAAGACTTTTTCTATCCGCTCATCCTCCATGACCTTTTTGAGATTAGGAGCCTCTGTTTGCCCCCTAAAAACGCGAATAGCGGTGACAAAACCACTGGAGTCACAGAGTTGAATTAAACACAGTCGATCGCGACCCGGGATTAATCCCATAGTTTCTGTATCTACAGCGATCGAATTAACCCCTAAATAACGGGATAATAGGTCATCGCTTAAATCTCGATCGCACACTTGAAAATTGTCTAAGTTCATATAGTTAGAAGATAGGAGAGCTTTTTTCAGTTATCAGTTATCAGTCATCAGTGATCAGTAAAAAGACAGCACTGTTAATGCGATTTAATACTCCTTACTTAAGACTTTCCACTGAAAACTCAAATCTGATAACTGATAACTAATGTTAAAAACTGATAGTTAAATTTAAATATTATCATGGTCATTTTGTCAACGCTTTTTAACAAAAAGTTGTGTGAAATAATATTCACCAGCATTATTTTTAGCGATACCGATACCGGTGAGATTATAATCACCAACCATATTTTTTTGATGGCCAGGACTATTAATCCAACCCTTGACAGCAACAGCAACAGGGTCAGGATATCCCTTCATAAAAGCCAAGTTTTCGCCCATTTTTTCTAAAGGAATCATCCTTTGTACTGCCTTAATTCTTCCCTCAAAACCATCATGACTAAAAGGAGCCTGTTTGTTGGCCATTTTTTGACTAAATAAGCGAGCTTCATGACTAACGCGAGCATCGAGACGTAGGGGGGGTAAATTTTGAGAAATTCGGTAGCGATTAACTTGATAATTAGTGTTTTCTTCGAGGGTAATAAAAAAAGCTTGATTCCCGATAGGATCATAGCTAAGGGGATTAGTAGCAACGGGAGCGGATTGACGTTTTAAAAATATTTGAGTAAAGTACAATTTTCCTTGACTATCCGTCGCTACTCCAATCCCGGTACTATCAAAATCTCCCTCCATATTTTCCCGATGACCTTGACTTTTAATCCAACCATCCACAGCAATCATTACTGGGTCATCATAACCTTGATTAACTGCCACATTTTCCCCCACTGCTTGATAGGGAACTGAAACACCAATAGTTTGCGCTCTTTTGTCAAAATCTTGATGACTAAAAGGAACCAAACCCGCAGCCATACGTTGACTATGTAATCTTGCTTGTTGCGAAATTTCCTGATTGAATAGTAGGGGAGATAAATTGCGAGATTGACGATAGCGATTGACCTGTTGATAGATTTTATTCTCTAAAACAAGTAAAGTTGCCGCATCTAAAGGAGAGGGAGAAGGAGAGGGAGAGAAAGATGGTACGAGTTCCGTAAAAGAGCTATAGTTTAAGGCACTACAGGCCATTAAACTTGTGGATACAAGCATCAAAAATCCTAACTGATAACGCTTCTTAAAAGAACTTTTCATATTAAGCTAGTCTAGAACAGAGAACAGGTCAAAACTAATATCAAATTTAGATGCACAATAGGTGATCCCTCTCACTGATAACTGTTAACTGATAACTGCTCACTGTTAACCATTCATCGATAGATGTTTAGCCACCGATTGCACATCTTTATCACCCCGTCCGGAGAAATTAATAACAATGCGAGGACTACCGGTTATTTGCGGGCAAAGAGTTTCTAAATAGGCTAAAGCATGGGCAGTTTCTAGGGCCGGAATAATCCCTTCTAAACGGGAAACTCTTTGAAAAGCTTCTAGTGCTTCCTTGTCAGTAACACTGTAATATTCAGCGCGACCACTATCTTTTAAAAAGCTATGTTCTGGCCCGACTCCGGGATAATCTAAACCGGCACTAATGGAGTGGGCCTCGATAACTTGACCTTCGTTATCTTGTAATAAATAACTCATGGACCCATGTAGAACCCCCGGTTGACCTTGGGTAAGGGTAGCTGCGTGTTTTCCAGAGGCGATACTTTCCCCGGCAGCCTCAACACCAATTAAACGCACGGAAGTTTCTTTAACAAACTCATGAAATAAACCCATAGCATTAGAACCACCCCCCACACAAGCGAGGAGAATATCCGGTGAACCGCCCCATTTTTCCAGACTTTGCTGACGAGTTTCTTGACCAATAACCGCATGAAAATCGCGTACCATCATCGGATAGGGATGGGGACCGGCCACGGAACCAAGGATGTAGTGAGTGTTTTCCACATTAGTTACCCAGTCGCGAATCGCTTCCGAGGTGGCATCTTTCAGGGTTCCCGTCCCGGCGGCCACGGGTTGCACCGTCGCCCCAAGCAGTCTCATGCGGAAAACATTGAGTTCCTGGCGTTCCATGTCGTGAATTCCCATATAAATCACGCATTCTAGACCAA
This sequence comes from Microcystis aeruginosa Ma_MB_S_20031200_S102, assembly GCA_007095845.1. Lineage (GTDB taxonomy): Bacteria > Cyanobacteriota > Cyanobacteriia > Cyanobacteriales > Microcystaceae > Microcystis > Microcystis aeruginosa_D. Next base: position 3,229 of record SFBI01000163.1, on the reverse strand, counting down.
AACGAGCGCAAACCGTAGCGGTGGCCACGCCGTGCTGTCCTGCCCCAGTTTCGGCGATAATTCGCTTTTTCCCCATGCGTTTGGCTAATAAAACCTGACCAAGGGCGTTATTAATCTTGTGGGCTCCAGTATGGTTTAAATCTTCCCGTTTTAGGTAAATTTGCGCCCCAGTACCGTCAGCTTTGGCATAATGGGTGGTGAGACGTTCGGCAAAATATAAGGGACTAGGTCTGCCGACGTAATCTTTGAGCAGTTGATTTAATTCTTCTTGAAAATCGGGGTCGTCTTTATACTGATTATAGGCCGTTTCTAGTTCACTTAAGGCTGGCATCAGGGTTTCTGGGACGTATTTGCCCCCGTAGCGTCCAAAACGCCCAAAAGCATCGGGATACTGGCTTGCTGTGCTGGCTGAGGCGGTATAAATCGGCGTGATAGTCATGTAAACCTTCGATGAGAGACTTATGATCCATTATAAATCTAAGGGTTTAGTCTCTGGGTTAACCTGAGTTCTGGGGCAATCATCGCCTAACCTACTCAATAATTAAAGGGTGAGCATTGCCCACCCTGTTACTGATTTTACATCCAAATACTCACATCAACTTTTAACACCTGTCCTAATAGTAATAACCATTTTAATTGAGTCATCGGCCAGGGACAGGCAGCATCTATTGAATTAGACTGCAAACAATTAGGAACTAGACGCTCGTGGAAATAATAATAGTATAATTCCTGAGAGCGATCGAGGGATAATCCTAGCTTTAATTGTTGGCTAACTTCAATTAAACGGGTGATTAAGCGAGTATCCTCCTCCGCCGTTAAAGGATCGCCATCGTGTAATAATTTCCAAAGAGATTGCCAGAGCAAACTTTCTAAGGTTTGACGCGCTTCGGGAATATTTAATTGACAGTGTAAATGATTGGCTTCTTTAGCAATAGCCAATAATTGATCGAGATTATTTTCCGTTGCTTGCCGCTGCTCAAAATCTTTTTCTAGGGCATTAATCACCTGTAAACAACGGTGAGAAATGGCTATATCGGCCGCTACCTGTAACTCTTGCGGTACGGGCAGCTCATCCCGTTGGAAAGCCGCTAAAATGCCGTAATTATCCCGATAAACTTGGGTGTATAATTGGTCAAGACGTTTTTTAGTTTCGGCTGTCACCTTCTGCATAATTCGGTGTCTTTCATCGGCAAAAAGATGGGGTAAAGCAAAGAAGTTTTCTCCCAATCCGCGCCCCATTTCTACGATCATGGTCGAAACACTGGCCTGTTGTAAAGATTCAAAGAGATGATCCTTAAGATTGCTATAGATTAACCGACTGTTAAACGGTTGAATGCAGCAGTAAAAATCCCAACCTCCTAAATGTAGAACAGCAAAGACAAAATGTTCCCTTTCTTGGGTAATTTCCGAGGTTAATTCCACCTGTCCCACCGCTAAAGTTAAAGATCCGATCGCTTGTTTTTGATAATCTAATTGACGGGCATTGTAACAATAAATCCGATGATGACTGGGATAATTGGTAAATAGAGAACTAATAGCGTAATGGGCCGCCACCCGTTCCAAATCCACCCGCGCAGAAGTGACCAATTGTCGATAGACATCGGCCCCATCTTGATATAACTTAACGTTACTGGGAGCGAAAGCTAGACGACTGAGGAAATTCATTTCTAATTGAATTCCAGCCACTTCTCCGGCTAATTCCAGGGCCCGGCCAGCATATCTCAAAATTTGCGTGCCTTCAGGTCGAGAAATTTCCTCAAAAAACCAACCACAACTGGTAAACATTAATAAAGCTTGTCTTTGCATTTCTAATAAACGCAAAGCATCGATTTTCTCGCTTTTACTCAGGGTACGACTTTGATGCACAGCTAAGAAATGTTCGATCGCGTCTGGGGATCGATCTAAAATAACTGCAATGTAGTCATCCCTTGTCTGCCAAGGATCCCGGAAAAATTCCTGTCCCTGAATCTCATAGACCTTAATCAACTCATCTCTGAGCCAATTTAGGGACTCCCGCAGGGGTTTACGCCATTTTTGCTGGTAATTTCCCCCTCCCCCGCAACCACAGTCATCCTGCCAACGATTTACACCATGAACACAACTCCACGCGGTTACGGGTTTTAATTCCACTTCCCAAGTGGGGGGACAAATACTGAGATAATGGGCGAAATTGGTGACTGTCCAGCCGTTTTTAGGAAAAGATTCCGTAAAAGCATAGCTAAGACACTTCTCTGTCCCCTGTTTGTGGTGGCCAAAGGTTTCCCCATCGGTAGCGACGCTGATTAACTGGGAAGGACGATGATCCCCTTTAATTGCTTGTCCCAGACGACCGACGAGAAAATCACTACTGGCTAGGACATCATTAAAGCCCATATCGCGAGAAATCGGACCATCGTAGAAGAAAATATCCAGATAACGACCATCGGGGATGTAACAGCGATAGGGACGGGTGGGATCGATTTGACCTCCGGCCACCGCGTGCCATTGGGGATGGGGATCATGGTCGCTAGGGAAAGGACGACAGCGCAAGGCCTGGGAAGGGGCTAAAATGGTGAATTTAATCCCTTCATCGATTAAAGCTGTCACTGTGGCTAAATCAATGGCTGTTTCTGCTAACCACATTCCTTCGGGATCGCGGCCGAAACGGTGCTGAAAATCGGCTTTTCCCCAACGAATTTGGGTGTATTTGTCCTGTTTGTTGGCTAGGGGCAGAATGATATGATTATAGACCTGGGCGATGGCGTTACCATGACCGTTTAAGCGTTGACAACTTTTTTTATCTGCTGTCAGGATGCGTTGATAAACTTCGGGATCATGGGATTGCATCCATGACATGAGGGTGGCCCCGATGTTAAAGCTGAGATATTCGTAGTTATTGACTATTTTGATCACTTCCCCCCGGTCATTGTAAATACGCGCAAAAGCATTGGCACGATAACACTCGTGATGGATGCGTTCATTCCAATTGTGGAAGGGATGGGCGCTCGGTTGCCGTTCAACTCTGTCTAGATAGGGATTTTCTCGCGGTGGTTGGTAAAAATGTCCGTGAACCGTGATATAAACTCCGTGAGCGGTTTTCAGGGGATCAACCCCCGTATCGGTATAGGAATAAAAGGTTGTAGAAGGATTTTCAACAAGATAAGTCATAGAAATGCCTAGAAAATCGGTTTTTTTGAGCGAAAATAGCTGTAGAATGTAGCGACCTGATGTTTAAAAAGACTGAAAACCT
>SFBI01000162.1 GCA_007095845.1 Microcystis aeruginosa Ma_MB_S_20031200_S102 | reverse complement strand
AGTCGGAGAGGCCGCCTTTAGCGGGAATCCGATAGAGAGGTTCGTAGTTAACCCAGTACGGGTCAAAGCGTACAAAGCTAATTCTAGATGCAATATTTGCGTACAGAATTAGTAACTATGATTACCCTAGCGGCAAAAATCTTGTTGATCGGCAATAGTCCCTGATCGAGATAAGATTAACTCTCGTGGTGATAAGGAGGACATTGGTGAATACACTGAACATTCTGGTTCTGCACGGGCCTAATTTAAACCTATTGGGCAAAAGAGAGCCGAATCTCTACGGTAACGTTAATTTAGAAACAATTAACCAGTTTCTAAGCCAAGAAGCTACCCGTTTAGGGGTTAATTTAACCGCATACCAGTCCAATCAAGAAGGGCAATTAGTGGACTGGATTCAGCAAGCATGGGGTCAGCAGCACGGTATTTTGATTAATGCCGGAGCTTATACTCATACCAGTATCGCCATCCGCGACGCACTCTTAGGCACAAAAATGGCCTGTGTGGAAGTACACTTAAGCAATATTTACAAACGCGAGTCTTTCCGTCATCATTCCTACATTGCCGATATAGCCATCGGACAGATTAGCGGTTTTGGAGCCGAAAGCTATCGCTTAGGATTATGGGCATTAGTTGATTATTTGCAAAAGAATAGAAGCAAGCTGGTTATCTAAGGGCTAATTTCACGACCGAGGTACTCAAGTTTCTCTAGAACAGATTGAAGCAAAGATCGCCGCTGCTCGACGACAATATCTAAGTTAGCCAACATATATTTTACGTCTTTGTAGGCATTGTCCAGCAAGGCTAGTAATAATTCGCGATCGCTGGCCATCTCTTTTTCTGATCGGTCACAAGTTTGTTGAAGTAATAAGTCCACTGGTGGAGAAGGAAGGGAAGGCGATCGCTCGGACTCTAGCTGTTGAATCGTTTGTTGTAAATTTTCAATCACCCCATACATTTCCATCGGGTCAAAAACCCTTAACAGACTGGTTTGTGTAACAATACCCAACCCCCGACCCCAGTTCCAAGAAACCACCAAACGCCCCACCCGCCGTTTTTGCATTTCCTGATGGGCTGTCCACAGGGAGTCCTCGGGGTTGAGGAGAAATAACGGCGTACTCATCACCGTCTGGGCCCTAGTTTTGTTCAGATCGATTTGAACTGCTTGAAACTGGACAAGATCTCGCTCTGTCACAATACCAACGGGGTAGTCATTGTCTTCGGAATTTCTCTGGGTGATCACCACACAACTGACACGATGTTCGGCCATTAACTGGGCCAATTGCAAGACTGTGGCGGTGAGTGGGGCCTGTACCACTTGAGTGGTCATCACATCCGATACGCGACGAAACCGCAATAGATTGGCCGGACGCAATATCTGGCGAATACTTTCATGGGAGATCACCCCGATTAACTGTCCTTGGTCATCCACAATCGGCAAATGGCGAATGCGGTAGCGCCGAAACAAAAACAGGGCAGCAAAAATGTCTTGAGCAGATTGCTGGGGCAACGTGATCAGGGGATGTACCATCACATCAGCAACGGTTGTCTCGGTCAGGTTAATTCCTTGAGCGGTGAGTCGCACCACATCCCGTTCTGTCAAAATTCCTAATAGCTCTTGCCCCTGCACCACCAGCAGACAGCTAACACGCACCTCTCCGGCCGGAGCAGCTAGAGGGGATAGGTCATCGGTGAGTAAACACAGACGACTATGGGCCTGGCCGATCATGGCGATCGCATTCGCCAGGGAAGTGGTTGGCGGCACCGTCAAGGGTTGGCGATTGATCGCCTTTTCCAGATCGGGGGCCCAACTCAGAGGTGTATCGAGGGACATCAGCACCATCCTGTGATCGCAAAGGACAAGATAGACAGAACAGCCTCTGGGCAAAGAACCCAGACTCTCAGAGTTGCCAAAACCCGTTCTAAAACTATCTCAAAGTGTAGCGCCATTTAACTTTTTCCTAAAAGATGTAACGTTTTGTTACAATTTTTATTAGACTCGTAAAGATTTTAGACCCACTTCGGTGTATCATAGAGGGATGTAACAGGGTAAAGCCTGAAACTTTTTATTTAGAGGTTATTCAGCCTCTAATGGTTTCAGTGGCGGCATCACCAGGCGCTGGGGTGAGTACTTCCGGGTTATGCTCGGACTGAGGGGTTACTCCGGAAATTCTGGACACCTTTCCATATAGTCGATCCAGCACTCGCTTTACGGAAATACGCTGCCATGGTAGCCCGCGTTTGGTGGTGTAGCCCTGTTCATTAAGCCAATCGGCGATCTTCTGCAAGGATTTCCCTGATTTGTGATGACGGCGAATCAGTTCAATGACCCGGCACTCTTCCGGATCATCCACTAATTCCCCATCGATCGATCGTTGTCCAAAGGCAGGGGAGCCGTAGCCAGCATAACCACCGTTGCTTGCTTTTGCTTGTCTGCCTTGTTCTAGCCGCTCCCAGGCAGATAAATCGTTGGAAGGGGTCGCTGTCATAGGTTATCTAAATGCAACAACTTGCAAAACCATATTATCGCAACTTAACGTCGCAAATTTGTTTTGATTGGGGGCAGCCGATGACGACTTACACAGTAAAACCCCCGCATGAGCAGGGACTAGATGTCACCATCGATGTCTGGGACAACCAAACTATAGACGATACCCCTGGGAGAGAGTCAAAAGCCGAGCATTTTTAGAGGAGGAGCGGTTCAAAGCTGAATTTATATTCTAAAACCCAGCGAGCAGAGAATTTGGACTAAGTTACACAGCATCAATTTGGAGATATAAACATGGGTACGGCTACATTTATTCAAGATGAAACTGAATTTGATTCCCTCTTAAAGAGTGAATCAGTGTTGGTGGTAGATTGCACCGCAACCTGGTGTGGACCTTGCAAACTGGTGGCACCGTTGATCGATCGATTGGCCGATGACTATAGCGATCGCGCCAAAGTCTTCAAACTTGACCTAGACAATAACAAACCCGTGGCCAAACGCTTTGGGATTAGAAGTATTCCTGCTGTCATGGTATTTAAACAGGGGGAATTGATAGAAACATTAGTTGGGGTTAAACCCTATGAAGAATTTATGGCAGCCGTAGAACGACAATTATAGTCTTCCACCGTTAACAAACACTCTGGGCAAACCTCAGACTTTGACCCTTTCCTTCTCACACCACTATTTAATTTTGAGGTATGGCGATGAACAAGCTTATAGAAATTCGGTGTCCTAACTGTGGCAGCGTAGCTCAACGGCTCTTGAGCGATCGCCTACCCGCAGGATATAAGTGTCCGGCCCGACAGGTTGCTCAGACGGAATGCCCAGTGTGTGATTATTTCATCGCCATGTGTTGGCAAAATGGCGCTGTGCTGGAGGCCTATGCACCTGGCATTCAGGGGAACACAGCTGCGGCCATGCCGCCCCAGCCCCAACCAGCGATCGCCCATTGGTCTTTGTCATCTGTGTTCAAAGTGGCACTCAGCCCACAAGAGTCGAGGAAGTTGCTATCGGGGCAACCCTAGTCAACTTTTGCATTTATACCAGTTCTTTCATTTAACCAAACCAAACCATATATGCTACAAGCTCAAGAAATTATGACCCAAAACGTTGTCACCATTCGTGGTTCGGCAACGGTTGCCGATGCCGTGAAATTGATGAAAGAAAAAAAACTGCGGGGTTTGATTGTCGAACCGCGCCATGAACAGGATCCTTATGGAATTGTCACCGAAACCGACATCGTTTACAAAGTGGCGGCCTTTGGCCACGATCCTAAAACTATGCGGGTTTACGAAATTATGGCCAAGCCCTGTGTGGTTGTCAATCCCGAACTGGGGGTGGAATATGTGGCCCGGTTATTTGCTCAAACCCGCATTCGCCGCGCCCCGGTGATTCAGGGCAAAACTTTGCTGGGCATTATTTCTGTCAGCGATATTCTCTTCAAGAGCGATTTTGTTGAAAAGCCTAAGCGGTTGTTCATTGAAGATGAAATTGAAGCAGCTCGGGAAGACGCACGGGCAATTTGCGCGGCCAAGGGTGAGACCTCTCCGGATTGCGCCGCGGCCTGGGATGTGGTGGAGGAACTCCAGGCCGAAGCCTCCCATCAACGGGTCAAAAAACAGGGGAGTAATTCATTTCAGGCTTACTGCGAAGCCAATCCCGATGCCTTAGAGTGCCGCATTTATGACGATTAAATCCTTGCGGGTTTTAGGAAAATCGATCGCCTTAAGTAGGGTTTGCCACAAAAAGTTTTTCCTGGGGGTAGGGTGTAGGCTTCGGCCGTGAGATCAGGCTTCGACTGAGCGTTCGACAAAAGCTTACGCGGCGGTTCGACAGGCTCACCGTCCGCTTGTGTTAGTGAGCTTGTCGAACTACTGAGCTCGCCGAACGTCCGAAGTCTCGCCGAACCTCCGAAGTCTCACGCCGAAGTCCGAACGGGTAAATAACTCATCACATTCTATGATTAATTTGCCTTTAGGTTTGTCTGTAACCTTGACCGGGCGGGGAACTTGGCTAAATTTGTTATTAACATAGTTTTGTAACCATGACCAACTCACTCCAGTTAAGTAGTCGTGCAAAATTAATTTCCTAGTAAAGATAGGCAAAAGGCAAGAGGCAAAAGGCAAGAGGGGGTTAGATATGTGTAATTAATTTTGCTTAGGTACTTACTCTAGCAATTCCTCGTAAAGAAATTCGTTCGAGCAAAAGTTTATCAATTAATTGTTTGGTTTCGTCAGAGACGGTTTTATTAGTGGGATTGATCATAAACTGACAACCAGACTTCGACAGGCTCAGTGACCACATTCTTTACATTGACGTTTGGGTTTTCCATTATGAATAAGTAGTCGTGCAAAATTAATTTCCTAGTGAAGATAGGCAAGAGTCAAGAGGCAAGAGGCAAGAGCGGGGTTAGATATGTGTAATTAATTTTGCTTAGGTACTTAGAACCATTCTTGATCATATAATGAGAACCACAATTAGGACAGGGGAATAGAGGTGAACTAGGGGGGGATTTTGTTCGGTGCTAGACTTATATTTGAGTAATCCAGACAGGAGCCAGAAAAAGATATTTATCGGAAAATTGATGGTCAAGCTAGAGGTTTAAAGACTGATTGGTTTCCAAGTATTTTTATTAATAAATATTTTACACAATTCATGCTAGGTAAGCAAGAGGGCTACGCCACTACTACCGAATTATTACCCAAATACTCCACTTGTCTTAAGTTCAGCAATTTCAAAAAATCTTTGAAGTCTGGCGGTAGTTGCATCATAACCACAATTAATTTGTCTCATTGTTTCTAAAGCAATTAATCTTTGTTGAGGAGTAGCATTGAACCAATAATTTCTTTCGTCGGAATTATCTGTCAAAGAAGAAACAGTTACTATTGATTTGTTCAAGCGATTGTTATCCATTGGTATTTATTTTGCAGGAGAGGATACAGAGTGTTTTTCCTGATTTTAGCATAAACCTTATAGGAAAAAGTAGGGAAGCTTGACAAAAACTTAACAAAAATTCCCTAAAAAACTCTTGACTCGGCAGCAAGGAGTTAATTGAATTCAATAAAGCTTGTATAGTAAAGCTTTGAGTTTTTGTTAGATTGATATTTATCAACTTTAGAGCATTGCTGGACAGAGAGGGAGCTTGGGGAATTTTCTACATTGTAAGTTCGGAAGAACCTAACAATATAGGTCGGATTTACCATGATGAAAACCAAAACACTAACACCCCGCAATGCGGCTCCTGTCCAACGGGGAAATACCGCCCTCAAGTCATGTCAAAACTCTTTTGCTATGATTAGATAGATGAAATTTGAATGGGATGAGCGCAAAAATGAAAGCAACTTTATTAAACATGGATTTGACTTCGCGGACGCTTATCGTATCTTTAACTTGCCAATGGTCGTTGAATTGGATGAGCGGGAGAATTATGGAGAGGTTCGCTTTATAGCTATTGGTTTACTAGATGGACGAGTCGTTGTTATTGTCTATACTGAACCTGATGATCAAACAATTCGCATTATATCCTTAAGAAAAGCTTTATCCTATGAAGGAAAATATTATGAGCAATACCTCAAAAACAGATTGGAGTAGAATTGATATGATGAAAGATAAGGATATTGACACTTCTGATATTCCTCCACTATCAGAAGATTTTTGGGTTAACGCACAATTGCGACTACCTAAAGATCTTCTCACTGTAAAAGTCAAAATAGACCCAGAAACTTTTGCTTGGTTTCAATCCCAGGGAGAAACTGCACAAGAACAAATGTCGGTGGCGTTAAAAATTTATGCTCAAGCAAATAAAGCTTTTTGTTCATCTATAACAAAAGCAGGATAGGGAAGCAGGGGAGCGGGGGAGTACAGGTTTTTGCTTTTCTGTTGTCTCCCTTTTCCTTGGTTCACGAGTGCTAGAAGATTTAGATTCAGGGAGATGAACCCCTGCCAATAGCTTACTCCCCCAGGGTTATCGGGTTAGGGTCTTCTTCTCCTTCGGTTTGTACCTTTGGCAAAAACCTTTATATTTTTTGGCACAGTCTTCTAAGCTGTCACTAAGTTTTAGAAAAGCAGGATACCATTGAGTTAAGCCATCATCGGTTAAACGCTTATAACTGCCATAGTTACTGAAATCGTAGAAGAAACCAGAACGCATTTTTGGCGCTTTCGGGTTGCCGTGAATGTAGCGTAAGGTATTTAATGCTCTGTCCTTGTCTGAATGAGGAAAACCATCACTAAAATAGCGTTTTTCCCAAAAGTGTCCTGTGCGATCCCCCCTAGTCTCCCTTGATAAGGGGGGAAGCCGAAGGCGGGGGACATCGCCGTGTAAGCTAAACGGCTTTTACTTCGGATCACCGATATAGACTCCAAAAGGGTTATAGCTATTGGATCATGCAGGTTAAGCGCCGTTTAGCTTACCAGTGGAGGAGGTGTATAATTTTGGGTAAATCTTCAGCTTGGGCAGGTTCAATGAGATAATGGACATGATTAGACATGATACAGAGAGCATAAAGCTTAAACTGGTATTTGTCTAAAGCCTTCTTGATGGCATAAAGAAATACCTCCCGGCATTCCCGCTTGGATAGTTTGAATTCTCGGTTATTGCAGCGTGTGGTGACGTGGTAGGAATAACCAGCTTGTAAATTTCGAGGTTTTCTAGGCATATTTAAATTCTGTAAAACGGAGTAAGTTTTATGTTAATCACAAAACCCCGCTTTCAAACCTTTGCTGAATATCTACAATATGAGGATGATTCAGAGGAATACTATGAATTATTTAACGGAGAATTGGTAGAAATGCCACCAGAATCAGGACTTAACTTTCAAATTGCCAATCGTCTTTTTTTAGTCTTTGCCTTAATGCTAGGAACCGATAAAGTAAGAGGACATGGTTTAGAATTAGAAGTGAGAGGCGAACCGAAAAACCGCTATCCTGACTTAACCATTATTCGAGAAGAACATATTCAATTACTCTCCCAGAGAAATACAATTCTTCTTGCCATGGCACCCCCCTTATTAGTCCTTGAAGTGGTTAGTCCGGGGGAAATCCAAAGAGAGAGAGATTACATCGCTAAAAGAAGCCAATATCAAGATTGTGGGATTCCCGAATACTGGATAGTTGATCCTCAAACTCAAACTATTTTAGTCTTAGAATTAAGAGGAGATACTTATACAGAAATTGGTAATTTTAGCAATGATGACTTAGTAAAATCCTCTATATTTAGTCAACTTAATTTAAAAGTTTCTCAAGTGTTTAATTAGGCAAATTAACCCCCATGATTACCGTAGAACCGATTATCTTAAACTTAAAATCCGTCAATTTAAGCGATGAGCAATTTTACCAACTTTGCCATAAAAACGATAGAAACAATAATGGGAGGGACTTTCAGTTAATTATTTATTAGTAGTTGATAATCTTCAAAAATGTTGCTGTACAAGGATCGACTTAAGACTTTTGCAAGAGGTCTATAGTAACGACGATTGGCGAATTGAATAAACTGCCGCAGGAGAATTAATTATTATGCCCCCGATTGGTGCTATTAGTGGGAATCGAGAATCAGATTTAAACGGCTTTGTTTGGTTATGAAATCGTCAAACAAAACTCGGAAAAGTCTTTAGTTCTTCCACTATCTTTACCTTACCCAATGGTGGTAAACGTTCCCCTGATGTTGCTTGGATTGCTAATCAACACTGGGACGCTTTACTCCGAGAAGAACAAGAAAAATTTGCGACAATTTTTCCTGATTTTGTGATATAATTAAGGTCGCGCACTGATTCTTTAACTCAACTCCAAGAAAAAATGCAGGAATATCTTGATAGTGGCTTAAGACTGGGTTGGTTAATTGATCCCATTAGTCAACAGGTAGCCATCTATCGCCAAAATCAGGAAGTAGAAATCGTCTCATTACCAACCACCTTATCTGGGGAGGATGTTTTACCCGGATTTACTTTAGAATTACCCATTTTTTGACAACAGGAAATACCAAGATGATAGCAACTGCAACAATTTCTCCTCAATCAACCATCCCACGCCTAGAAAATGGGGACAAGCTCACTCGTCGTGAATTTGAGCGTAGATATAATGCTATGCCAAATCTGAAAAAAGCAGAACTGATTGAAGGAATTGTTTATATTATGGCTTCTCCCCTAAGAATCACGAACCATGGTGAACCTCATGCTCAGATTATCACCTGGTTAGGTTGGTATCAAGCCTTTACTACCAATCTGCAATTAGGCGATAATTGTACGGTTCGTCTTGATGCGGACAATGAACCTCAACCCGATGCACTATTAAGAATTAGAAATGGTGGACAATCAACGATTAGTGAGGATGGTTATGTCGAAGGTGCGCCAGAGTTAATCGTCGAAATTGCCGCGAGTACTGTCTCCCTTGACTTACATCAAAAACTTAATGTTTATCGTCGTAACCAAGTGCAAGAATATCTAGTCTGGCGAGTCGAAGATAGAGAATTTGACTGGTTTAGATTAACCAATGAAGAATATATTAAACTTGAACCGAACTCAGAAGGGATAATTTGTTCCCAGATATTCCCTGGACTATGGTTAGATAAAGATGCTTTATTAGCCTGTGATTTAGCCAAGGTTTTAGAAGTTTTGCAATTAGGAATAGCAAGGATCAAAAATTAATCTGGTTAGAGTAATATAAATTTAACCAAAACTTCACACAAATTCATAAAGACGGAGATAATCAATTATGCTAGGTGTTCATCAATTAAAAGAACTCTATGAGCTTGATGACTCTCAATGGCTAGGAGAAACTGTTAGCCTACTCAGAAATCATCAATTTTCACAACTAGACGTAGAACATTTAATCGAGGAATTAGAGGATTTGGGCAAAGAAAAGAAAAATGGCTCTTCGTTACCCTTTATGCTAAATCAACAGACAAGATGCCAAGATAACATACTTCTAACCCAAAAATTCCGAAAGTTTCTAAAGCCATAGGCTCTCCGTTTTATTAGTTTAAG
>SFBI01000161.1 GCA_007095845.1 Microcystis aeruginosa Ma_MB_S_20031200_S102 | reverse complement strand
TTTCTCAAAACTTAGTCCTCCTTGGTCGGTGGTTTTTACCCGAATACTGTAACTATTCTTGGTTTCAAAATCGGGGGAATTATTAATCTGTAATTGATTCCCTACAATCGAGAATGCTGTATTATCTGTATCTCCTGTTCCTGCTATTAAACTATAGGTAAAGGTATTTCCAGTATCGGGGTCTGTGCTGGAAAATGTTCCAATTACTGTGTTAACAGGAACATTTTCATTTACTGTGGTCGCACTTAATGCTAAATCTGTGGGAGCTTGATTACTAGGAGTTCCAGTATTAGTAATGATTCCCACAACTGCGTCAGTCGTACCTACTGTATAACCCGTCCCAGAAGCAAGGTTTAAAGTGACGGTTTCATCATCTTCAACATTTGTATCAGCAGTGGGGTCAATTGTTACAGTCGCAGTTGATGAACCAGCAGCGAAAGTAACTGTTCCTGTTGTACTTGTAAAACTTGCTGCACCAGTTTGAGTGTAATCTGTATTAAGGGTAGCTGTCCCCCCGACTGTATAATTGACTGTCAAAGCATCAGTTGTTACTCCGGTGCGAGTGAAGGTATAGACTAAGTTAGTTGTCCCATCTTCGGTCACACTTTCAGGAGAGACAGCAAGAGTAATACTAGGAAGGTTGATAATAGTCAGCAGGGTCTTGACTAAATCATCAGGATTGGGAGCGACAAAGGAACTACCGCCTGTGGTACTTGCTATGGACTCAAGATCTGGATCAAGAGAACCGAAGTTCCCTGTATAAATTGTATAGATCTCAAGGTTTGCGATCGATGTGTCGGGAGTAGGTGACTCGTCTGTAAACTCGAACGGAGGTAAAGGTTCAGCATCGGGGTTCACTGACAGGGAACGTCCAGACTCATTGGAGTTGATCGGAGTTAGAGTAAAAGAGTCCAGACTGCCACTTGCTCCCACCGTGCGTGAACTAGATGTGATGGTAGCCCCAATGTTAGCGGCAAGGGCAGCAACTGTAGCTGCTAGAGAGCCATCCTTAGCAGGTGCATCTGTAAATAGTACCACCCGATGTACACCAGCCCCTGGTCTCCATTTTCCCATTGTGCCGTTGAGTGCTTTGAGCAGTCCGTCAAATGCTGTTTCTGGCAAGTCGCCGCCTCCACCCACTGTGATTCGGTTCAGTGCATTAAGCGCAGCCGTTTTTCGATCAGCAAATTGATCTTGCTCGGTAAATGGAAGAATGATTGAAGTACGCTCACCGATCGTTGTATCTTTAAACCCAACAATGCCAATACGCGCATCCTTTGTATCATCGGCAAATAGGGCATTAATAATTGCAGTACCCTGTGTCTTCACTGCACCTATGTCATCACCCATACTGCCTGTGGTATCGATGACAAGCGCGAAATCTGATTGATAGGTTAGTCCTTTTTTCTTTAGGTTAAATGTTTCTCCTCCTTTAAACATTACCTTTTCTATGTTGGTGATAGTATCAGTTCCCTCGTTGGCAGCACCACGAACATGACGGGATGTCCAGGTTCCGTCAGGGTTTTGTCGCAAATCATAATCAGTTGGCTTACCTTTGAAACCAACGGTATCTGTACCATTACCTCCGAATAGACTATCATTACCACCAGCCCCCCATAAGAAATCATCACCATCACCACTCTGGAGAGTATTGGCAGAAGGACCTCCAATCAGCAAGTCTTTAGAGTTACCAGCCGCCGAAGAGTTCCAGTTACTGTTCCTTGAAACAGCCCTGTCAATCGTCGCACCCTTAGTGTAATCAAAATTCAATTCGTGAAGCGATCCATCATCATCGTAAGCGATATATGATATCTGCTCTGGAAGACCTATTTGCTGATAAATTTGGTTGACAAATTTGACATTTTCTCCCTTGTAGTCTGTGACATAATCCCCATTATCACGCCGTCCCGTCAGAGCGTGACCTAGCTCATGCACAATGGCTGTTACCGCAGTATCTTTTACCGCCTTACCTGTTGGTGTGATGTAAGTAGCATTTGTCAGATATGCTAGGTCTAACTCTAATTTGCCAGTGTTGGTATAGGCTTGAAATGCACCTGGTACAAATTTGATCTCTATGGTTTTTCCAGCATCGATCCAATTATGGAACATGGTTCTTGCCGTTGAAGATCCATCGTATGCTGTTTGCATCGCACCCAGAATAGTTGCTTTGTCGGCAGCAGTAAAGGCAATACCACCATCACTCGGCAGGAAAGTCGTTTTTTCAGCAAAGCTCCAGACCATAATTTTGCTCCTTACAATTAATAAAGTTGGTTAATTCGATATTGATCGAGAGAGAAGATTTGTTGTAAATCGAGAACGTTTTTGTAGCGAATCTCGGTTTTTCCTGAAGTAAAGCATTGATCAACAAGGGTTTTCGTTAGATTTGTATATCCATTTGCACTTTGTTCCACGGTCTTTCTCATTGCAGATTGAGCGATATTTGAAAAAGGACCTCGCGTACTTTGCCAGGAATGACGAAATAGCCACAGCACATCTGCTGGAATTCGTTTTGAGATAGAGGGTTGGGGGTTTTCCCCAGAGGGTGATCTCATTATTTCCGAGCCAGCATAGTCCGCGGCATATTGCTGGAACAAACGGTTACTTAGAGGTATAAGTGGCTGAGTGAGAGATGGTCTTTGACCAGATAAGAGAACCTGATCCAACAAAAACTGTCGTTCATTCCAAACAAAAACAGCATCAATTATTGGACTACTTGAGCGACGTATCGCCAGTTGAACCCAAGGACTATCTAAGCGACAAGTTATATTAGAGCGAGATGTCGGCAAGCCTGGGAGAGGCGTGAGAGGTTCATCGCCTGATGTTACTAGGGGTAGTCGGACAAATATGAGATTTATCCTAGATTCTTCTCTTGAATTTCCCTGGCAAGGTTTTGTCTTTGAAAATTTAGCTGAAATGTAATTCGTTAGAGAAGTTATAAATGACTTAAAATATGGGTCATTTACAGCTTTAATTGATCTCACTTCTGACGTAACAGAATCGTCAATGATTCGTATGGCATAACCATTCGGATTACACATCCAGACCTCTGTTGCTTGTGTTGTTCTAAATACTTTGTAAATTACGAAAACTGTCAATACCGATAGCCCAATAGTTACTACATATCGGAGTTTTGCTTTGATTTTTTCTAAAAACTGTTTAGCCATTTATGATCTAAGAAAATAAGTTTTTTGATTATTTTGATTTTGTTTACTTCCTTGGAAGATTCTGTAGTTACTTTGTCCTCAATATTATTTATTCAGGCGATTCAGTCCGTTTTTACACAACACATCCAGTAACTGGCGTAGGTTGGGACTAACGATACAAAACTTACGCAGGCAGACTATGATATATGGCAGAGGGTTATAAACGATCACCATCGAGGACCGTCAACTCTTTAATTAATCCTCGTCACTATCTTAAGAGCATTTTTTTGTATCGTCAATACATATAAGTTATCTTTATCTTTTATTTTTTTTTGCATAATTTTTGCCAATTAAACACAATAAACTTGATTTAATTTACCTGATGATGTGTGGTCGGTTGCTCGACTTCGGGATTGCCAGTAAGCTGTTCGTAATTTAAATTGCGTTAACAGAATTACCCTTGTTTTTCAACTTGCGATCCCACTTAATAATTAAACCTCCTTCATTTAAAAGTTGATGTAAAAGAGATTCTAACTCTTCAACTGATTTAAAAAGTCGATGAGCGATAAATTCTTTTGCCGAGTGCCAGACCAATTCAATAATATTTAAATCTGGGCTATAGGTGGGTAAATACTCTAAAATTAAGTTGGGCATATTTTCAGCAATTTTACCAACAACATCTGTTTTTTTGTGAATACTAGCATTATCGAGAATCAGGACAATCTTTGGACCCTTCTCTCGAAAATCCTCCTCTTTATTTCCCGCTTCCACCCATTCTTTTATGATTTCTGTATAAAAAACTTTTACCACTTCATAAAAAGTTTCTGAATTTCCTTTTTTTATGAATTCTACGAATCTTTTTTTATCGGAATATCTCACTCCTCCCATCGCATTTACTCGACCACTTCTTCTTTGTCCGCTAACTTTTTTTCTTTGGCTTTTTTTCCCCCATGTTTTTCTTCTAATCACTCTTAAACTGAATCCACTTTCGTCCCAAAACCATACCTGTAGCTTATTTGGCTCTTCTTTTGCTATTTTTAAGTATTCGGCTAATTTTTGTTTAAATTCTTTTCTTTTTTCAGGATCTTGTCGATCTTCTAAACTATATTTAGCCCAAATATAAACATACTTCTTTTTTTTTAAATGTTCGTAACTTGAGAACTACTTAATTCTATACCTGTCTGTTCTGTCAGACTTCGGCGTGAGCTCAGTCGAACGCTAAGTGGCTAATCTTTTGGCTGTCCATCGGCCAAACTCATACCCCATTTCTTGAGGCTCTTTGTCAATTGTCTCTAACAATATTTTGATATACTCATCCGTCGCTTTTCGATAATTTCCCTCCATTCTCTTGTCTTTCAAGCTATCTAAATTATTGGCATCTCCATGAATACACCAATAAGAGACTGTTCGCAGTGAACACCCAATGAGTTTGGAGATTTGGACTTGAGTTTTCCCGTCATTTAACAACAACAATATCAAAACTCTTTCTCTAATGTAAGGATTTTCTTCTTTTTTTAGTGCTTTTTGTAACTTTTCTTTTTGTTCGGAATTCAAGTGATTAGGGGCTGGCATAGCTATTGATATTTGAATAGGTTACTGTTTCTATTATACGCTATTTAGATGCTGAACAGCTTAGTGATATTGTAGGTTAAAGATGCGTCGAGAAGGCTGGCAATCAGCGTCGGGAGAATGTCACATAAACCGCTTATGTTATTTAACAATTCTTTGGCTGGTCTGGATGATTATCGGAATTGGTGGCGACCTATTTTTCGATTGTTATTTTTAATTCTCGTCGCTAAAGTTCCGCGAGTTATAGCCGAACCTTTAGATAAATATTGCCTCTCATCAGTAGAGCGAAAAACCGAGACGAGATTAACATTATCCCCGAATAAAACAGCACGAGTAACAATCCCAATGCGGGGCGAATCGTTGGAGGTAGTCGTCTCCGGTGTTGATACCCTGCTACTGAAGCGGAGTGGCGCTCCAACGCCTCTCCTATCGGTGAGGGCCCCGCAATACGATTACGGACAGATTGAGGCTCTGGTTTCGACCCAAGATGGTTGGCTCTGGATTGATGGGGGACAAATCGATTACATGGCCCGGCTCGATCTGAATGCTAATCCCCCTACCCTTAGTCCACCGAAGGCACTTCCCGAACTCTACGAGCGACCCTGCTCGTTTTGGCATCGTTTCTGGGGTAACTGTATCATCGCTCAGGGAGTTTACAGCCAGGCGTTGGATCGCGTATTGATCACGGGTCATCGCGCTACATTTTGGGGGCGATCATCTCTCATCACCTTCGAGATCATTGCTGGAGAAGCGAAAGAGATGGGGTCGATCGCACGGGGTGCTAGTCTTGTTTACCCCGTTTACGATGTCCCGCGATTACGAGGTATTTTGCTCAGAGGGATAAAAGATGAGTTGTTCTTTTACGATGGGATTACTGTCACCACCATACTTTCAGGAGAAAGTGCGCGGAGTCGGAACGGTATCACTGAATGGTACATCCACAGCACTGATTCCGGGAGAACTTTCGTAACTAACGCTGGTCGTTTCCGCGATCCTTTTCTTAAAGAAATAAAACCAGGGCCACTGACGATAGAGATCTCTGTTCCGAAGACACTCACCGGAAGTTGGTTGAGTTTGTTTCAAAAAGTGGATAAGGAGCCGTTGTGGGGAATTACTCGTCAGTCTCTTTTTGTGGAAATACAAGGCACATTGAAACCCGTCGCTACCGTTCGAGAGGGGGCTTTTCTAGAGGGTCCGGCCGGTATCGAACAGTCGTCAGACGGCTCGATCACTTTCACCGTTAAGGACAAAACCACGGACCGCTCTACCGATTACCGGCTCGCACGCTCCTCTGTGACAGGCCCGTGCGGGATTCGTTTAAATGCCCGAAGACCGATATCGCTCACCCCGTAGTTTTTCCCAGGATAGACATTGCCCACCACCGTTAAATAAGAGTGTCAACTACTCTCAGTTTGTTTCTGGTACTTTTCTTGACCAAAAAACCTAAACCCTTTTCTAGCAAAGCTTTCACTGATATTCAGCTAACCCTAAGTAAATCTCCTTAAGAGCGATCGCATAAGCACCATTCGCCGTCCCTAAAACCTCATCACTGAGTACCTCAATTGGGGGAAGTTGACTAAAATTTCGACTTTGCCACTGCTGTCGTAATTCCGTCGCCTTAACCACATCATAACTTGCCCCAAATGCGATGGCCAAATTTGCCCAAAAACCATCAGATTGAGCGAAATTGAACAAAATATCGTAAACGGCAGTAAGAATCGGCAACAGGGTAGAAGTCATGACGTTGACCTAGAAAGATTACTGCAACTATTTTGTGGGAACAATCCCGAATTTTTCAAGACCCCTGTAACAAAAATTGACATTTATTACAAGAAAACAGGTTTCTCCGAGAAACCCGTTTTCTAGATAGTTGTTCTAGGATTGGATTTTTGCCAAAGACTGCTTAAATTCTGCGAGAGAATGAGCGGTAGCTGCTAATTTAACAATCTCTTGTAATGTAGATAGTACCGAAACTTGATTCAGGTATTGTTCCACATCTAAAGGAACTTCACCTAAGCGAGCTTGCAAAACTGTTTTGACAAAATCACGAGCATTTTCTAACGCTCCAATTTCCTTACCAATTTCCTTACCAATTTCCTTACCGATTTCCCTACCGCGTTCTATTCCTCGTAACTCGCCAATTTCCTTACCTATTTCTTTACCGCGTTCGATTCCTCGTGACTCCATATTACTCATTAAAGGCATGGTTCTTTCCTCCTCAAATTGTTTGATTTTACTCTCTAAACTTGACTGTAATTCAGGGAATAAAGTCATCATATTGTCGATGATTTCAAACAGTTTAATTATCTGTTCCCTCTCGAACTCCTTTTCATATAATCCCCTGATTAACTTCCATTTCCACTGTTCCCGTTCTGGCAGCTTCCCAGTAGTCGCTTTTGTTTTCAGGTGTGCCATGACTATTATAGCAAAGGGATTGCTACTTGCTTCCAATTAGTCACTGATAACTGATAACTGGTAACTGATAACTGAATAGAGTTTGTCAGCGAAACGTTTTTTTGTCCTTGCTGAAGCGGTAATCCGTTTGAGTTCTTTTTCTAGGGATTCGGGAGTTTTTGTCCAATCAATCAGTTGGTGAACTTCAGGAAAGAAGAAATGTAAAAACGCCTCAAAATACTCGGTTAATGCTTCTTTCCAGGGTTCATCATAATTGGCGGTTGTTGGGTTCATTTGAGTTGTTTGCTTACTCGTAGGCTGTGAAGCGCGATAGCGTAACGCACCGATTTAATAATAGAGGTGAATGGTGGTAATCTGGGGATTTTGTGGTAAAAAAGCGGATATTTGTTCGATTCCGTCTTGATTGGGAGTGAGAATAACGGTGGCGACTTCTGGAATTACCCCAGCTTGGAGACTTTGATAATCGGCAACACCAGCATCGAGGAAAACTACGGTAGCGGTTAAACGCTGATTTCTCGCACTATTCACCTGATTAGCTTGACTTAAGCCATCAGATTGAGCAAAATTGAACAAAACATCGTCAACAGCAGGAAGGCTCGGCAAAAGGGTAGAAGTCATGACGGTAACAGCAAAGGTTTATTGCTAACAGTTTTAGCCCAACAATCCCCAATCTTTCAAGGGGGATATAACAAAAATTTACAGAAAACGGGTTTCTCAAAGAAAACGGGTTTTCTAAATAGTTTCTCGAAGAAACCCGTTTTCTAAAATCACAACTTAATCTAATTCATTTGCCGTTTGCAAAACCTCCTGATAAAGTTGACGACTGATGCGAAAATTTGCTTGGAGTATTAGAGCATCGATTATGGGTTGAACCTTAGCAATCAATCCTCTATTTTTAGCGATTAAAAGAACTCCTAGAACCCCCGTAATTGACAGCCCCAAACGCACAGCCTCCCTCCGTCCAAGACGCTCATCAATTAACAATTCATCTGCTTTTAATTCTAAGGCAAGAGCGATTGCTTCTGCTTCGCCAAGATCTAAATTATATTCATTGCTCAAACAAGCCACAAGTTCCAAATTAGCGGCTTGTTTAACCTGTATCCAGTTCAGAGAAATTATCGCTTTAATGCGGATATCTTCCTCAGTTAAATTGGCTAATTCATTGGCAACTGCTTGGGGAATAACAACATTAGTATAAATATCTTTTAAGATTGACAGATAACCAACAAGAGCAAGACTGCTGAGAGGAGAAGTATCGCTAATAATAATCATAGCCAACCTTTCTCTTTTAAATGCTTAATATCTTCCTGAAACTCAGCAACATCATAGTGAATACAAATTCCTCGTTCAGAAAGCAGCCGTTGAAACTTGATTTGATTAATACCTAATAACTCACTTGCTTTTCCTAAGCTAATCTTATCTTGTTGGAATAACATAACAACAATTTCCTTCAACAGTTCATCCTCTGATAAACCACTTGCTTTAATCACTTCTTGGGAAATAACTAGAGTCATATTTTCTCCGTATTTTGATAAGAATTATACAAATGCTATCCTATGTTTTGCGGTCTGTCAATTCCCTTTGGCAGACCTCACTTCTAACTGTTAACTGTTAACTGAAATTCCCTCTCCGAAGCAATCTTACCCCTTGTCATGGCGAAGATGCGATCGCTAACGTCAAAACTAGGCAGTTAAAGTATTTAACCAATTGATTAAATCTTCAACCTTAGAGAAATCGAATAAAGCTTCTCCTAATACTTCGACATCATCAATACTTAACTCCATGATTTTAGTTTCCAATGAAGGATTAATCTCCCCTAACTTGCGTTTAAGTTGACGAAGAATCAATGTTTTTTCCCGTTCAATACCTTGTTCGATACCTTGTTCGATACCTTGTTCGATACCTTGTTCAATACCCCGTTCGATACCTTGTTCGATACCTTGTTCAATACCTTGTTCGATACCTAGTTCAATACCTTGACGCATCCAACTGGTGGTAATTTGCATAACTCCCTCCTGTACGGGTTGACTAAATGTGCTAATCTCTTCTTGAAATTGTATCTCTTCCACTGGATTTAGATTGAGATAAGTATCAATAAATCCAGAAATTAATTGCATTTTCGCTGGATTTAACCTTAAAGTAATTAACAAGCGCAGACATTCCGCTTTTACCTTGGCTCGCTCTTTCTCGGCAATGTTCATCTTCGCCATCAAAGCTGAAGCAACCGGATTAGGTTGATTGAGAAAATCTCGCCAATTTAATCGATTTAACTGCACTACTTGATAGTTAAATTCTAATACCTTAAAATCGGGAAAATCGACCACATATTGACTAATCGCTTCTCTTTTTGGCTTTGAATAAGAAAAAATTACAATCGGATAAATCGGTAAGACAAATTTCTCATGAAAGCGAGCAAAATAAGTAAACATTCTCCGATTAAACCACTTGCGGGAACTTTCCTGCGCCTCTACATGAATCAGAAAAAAAGATTCTTTTCCTCGAAACCTAACTTGTGCGACTAAATCGCTTTCATACCTTTCTCCTTCCGTGACATCGGTAAATACTTCTTTGTCTAAAAAAGTAATCGAGTCCCTATCTAAATAATCCATCAA
>SFBI01000160.1 GCA_007095845.1 Microcystis aeruginosa Ma_MB_S_20031200_S102 | reverse complement strand
TGAAATACTTACCCTGCAATGGTTTTAGCTGTTTTTCAATAAATAAAATTTTGGCAAAATAATCTGCTGGGAGTAGCTCGTTAAGTATATATACTCACACCATCAAGTGCTGAATGTGGATTTAATAAATCTCAGATTATGAACGTCTAAAGTATATCCTATACTCAACGGATTTGGTATTAAGTGTCACTGCCGCCCCCAGTAAGCCTAACAGCACCCCCTAGCATTAAACCGCCTAGGGTGATAAAACTAAGAAGGCTAGAGGGTTCGGGGACACTGACTGGCGAACCAGGGACAGTAAGGACTGAGGGCATTCCATAGAATCGAAGGGAATTGGCTCCCAACCCACTATTAGAATCAAGAATCCATGCGCTATTCGTTGCTCCACTATTTCCTGTCTTGCCAGAACCTGTAAAGGGACTTTCTAGATCAAGACCTACACTACCATCATAACGGGTACGGTAGGGATCGAACCTACAACCGTCCGCTTAGAAGGCGGATGCTCTATCCATTGAGCTACGTACCCACGGAAGCACAATTATAGATCATACTTCCAAAAGTGACAAGTGGTATGACTAATTTTCGCAGTCCAAACTTAATGATGGTGGTGGTGTCCGTGGTGATGATGGTGATCGGAATGAATGTGAGGAATTGTTACAGAACTATTGACAGATAAAGCCTCTTGTGATAGTAAAGCTTCGATATGTTCCCGGGCCCAATCGGCAGCCATCCGGCAAAATTCGGGGTTATCGTTGACACAGGCCATCTGCACATAATTAACTTGGTCGTATTTGCGGCGTAAAGCTTCGATAATATGCTCCACATCTAGTAAAGTTTCGTGATTTTCCGTAGCAAAGCCAATCGGCATGAAAATTAAAGCTTTTGCCCCCAATTCGATTAAATTCTTCGCCGCTAACTCTGCATTCGGTTGCGTCCATTTAATTAAGGGGGTTTGGTGATTTAACCAACCCACAGAAATCAAGGGATAACGATAGATTAATTTTTCCCGGACTAACTCGAATAAAGCTTGACTTTCATCGATTCCCGACGTAAATCCCTTCGCTTCGTGGGGACAACCGTGATTCATTAAAATAATGCCAATTTGCGAGGGAAGACAGCTACTAGCTACCTCAGCAGCGATTTTTTCCTCCACTAACCGCGCCATTAGATCTATATAAGCGGGTTGGTTATAAAACGAGGGAATATAGCGCAATCCTTTAACCCAATGTTCTCCCGTTTGTCCTTGAGCTAAAGCTTTGTTAACCTGTTCGATCGCAATGCCACTGGTAAAGATAGAATCAACCACGAGGAGAGGATAGATCAAAATTTTCTCGAATCCCCCTTCGCGGATTTCCGTTAATACTTGTGCTGGTAAAAAAGGCGCACAGAAGTTAAACGCTTTGAATACCTCCACCCGATTACCCCATTTTGCCTGTAAATTGCGCTCGATTTCCTGTCTTTGATGCTCAAAAATGTGGTTATGGGGGGAAATAAAGTGATTATGCTGGTGCTGCCATTCGTGTAGGTCAAATATAGCCAATAATTTCGCTAGGGGAGGATAAACCCAAGTCGGCACAGGAGCGAACTTAGCCGTCAGCAAATTTAAGGCCTGTTCATTATAGTTGGCGAAGTCCTCGTAACTCTCCACTTCCCCGTATCCCATCAATAATACCGCCACTCGATCGCTGTGGTTATGGGTAGCGGCTAACGGTTGTTGATCTGAAATGGCAACCACGTTTTTAACCCCGATTTTCTAAGTGAAAAACGCTATATCACTGGGATAGTAGCACTTTTCTATCCTATCCCCTAGCACGGGATAAACCGCTAAAAATTTATAACCTTTACAGAATCATACAGATTGCTTATCATCCTGATTAATAAAACGATATGTAAAGAAACTTTAAATAATGTTAAGATCGTCGCAGTTCCACTTATGAGAGATATGACAGCAGGCGTGTTTGGTAGCTTACCTTTTCCCAATCAGAGCGGCGATCAACTCATCAGTAAAGTGGTGAGTGCTGCGATCGCTGCATTATTCAAACGCACAGGCAAGCTGACAGCCACTGTCCGCGCCGAACCCGTAGCCAAATTACTGCAAGGCAGTATCGACGGTTTTGACTTTATCGGTCAGTCGATGCTGATGTACAATGGCCTACGCATCGAAGCCATGGAATTGTATGTGCAAGCGGTGGCGATCGATTTTAGTGCCATTTTTACTGGACAGGTGAAACTCCGTCAACCGACGCGCGCCACTTTGCGGGTAGTTTTAACGGAAGAAGACTTAACCACCTCTTTTAATACACCTTTTATTGTCGAAAAACTGCAAAGATTAGAGTGCGAAGGTAAATCAATTCACTGTCAGAATACAGAATTAATTCTCAATGACGATAAAACTTTAACTCTCAAAAGTCTAATTAAATTGGCAGAAGAAGAACCAATTCTGCTAGAAATGACCACTGCTGTGGTTGTGGAAGAACGGCGAAAAATTCAATTTGTTGATGTGGTTTACCAAGGGGACGAACGATCGAAAGCTTTAGGAGAAGCTTTAATCAGCCACGTTAACAACCTCATGGATTTAGATAAATTTGCTCTCGATGGTACTCAATTAAGGGTCGATCGACTACGTTTAAAAGATAAACAGATTATCTTTTATGGTATCGCCGATATCGAGCGTTTTCCCCAAAGAAAATAGGCAGGATTTTTGCCTTTTAATCGTGCTTGTGGCTACAGGGAGGCACAGGATCGTAACCTCCGGGGTGAAAGGGATGACAACGGAGAAGGCGCTTAATTGCTAACCAAGAACCCCGCAGCACACCAAAGCGATCAATCGCTTCTATGGCATACTGGGAACAGGTGGGTTGAAAACGACAGGAAGGGGGAAATAGCGGCGAAATAAACCGTCGATATCCCTTAATTAAACCAATAAAAATTCCTTTCATCAATGTCACCTCGATCGCCTAAACTAAATAGATAGTCAATTTTCGCTTTTGCCACGTGGAACTATCCCACTCTCTCCTATTTTCGATCGGTTTAGTCGCCTGTTACCTAGCTGTTCTGATTCTGATCGCTGAAAAATTAAAAAGTGTTTTCAGTACCGATGGCGAAATTACCCGCAAAGTTGTCCACATTGGCACAGGAAACGTCATCCTTTTTGCTTGGTGGTTAAATATCCCCGCTTGGGTGGGAATAAGCGCCGCTATCCTAGCGGCAACTATCGCTATCCTATCCTATTTTTTCCCCATTTTACCCAGTCTTAATAGTGTTGGCCGCCGCAGTTGGGGAACTTTTTTTTATGCTGTTAGTATCGGTGTTCTCGTGGCTTATTTTTGGCCAATTTCTCACCCCGAATACGCAGCCATGGGTATTTTAATTATGGCTTTAGGAGACGGATTAGCAGCCCTAGTCGGACAAAATTTCGGTCAACATCCCTACAAAATTTTCGGCAGTGGCAAAAGTTGGGAAGGTTCCCTGACTATGTTGGGAATCAGCTTTCTAGTCAGCTTGATTATTTTATCTTTTATTAATGGCATTAATTCGCCAATTATTCTAGTATCTTTATTAACGGCGATCGGAGCTACTATTCTAGAAACTTTCTCGAAACTAGGTATAGATAATCTCACTGTACCGATTGGTAGTGCCACCATTGCCTATTTTCTTACCCAAATTTTCATCTCAAGCTAGTTTATCTCAGCTTTCAAGCTACCGAAGACCGATGATATTCACTGATAACTGATGACTGATAACTGATAACTGATAACTGGTAACTGATAACTGATAACTGATAACTGATAACTGATAACTGATAACTGATAACTGATAACTGATAACTGATAACTGATATGACCTTTACTATCACTCAAAACCAAAATCAATACCTTACCTATTGTCTCAAGGATGAAGAAGCTGACGCTTATCTGGAAGTGGTTCCCGCTAGAGGAGGAATCATCACCCGTTGGCAAATTTGCGGAGAAGATATTTTCTATCTGGACACAGAAAGATTCAAAGATCCTAACCTCAGCGTCCGCGGAGGAGTCCCGATTTTATTTCCTATCTGTGGCAACTTACCCGATAATAGCTATCAACACCAAGGACGAAACTATACCCTGAAACAACACGGATTTGCTCGTGATTTACCCTGGCAAGTGAGCAAACAAAGCAGCGAAACTGCCGCTAGTTTAACCCTAGAATTAAACAGTAATGAAGGCACTCGTCAAGTCTATCCTTTTGATTTTAAATTAATCTTTACCTATCAATTGCAAGGAAACAGCCTCAAAATTCACCAAAAAGTAATTAATCTTTCCCTCGAAAAAATGCCCTTTTCTATCGGGTTTCATCCCTATTTTAAAGTGACAGATAAAACCCGATTATCCTTTGATATTCCCTCCTCCCAATACCTCGACCAAAGCACGAAAACCCTCCATTCCTACTCCGGCAACTTTGACTTTAATCTCGAAGAAATTGATGCCGCTTTTCTGCAAATTACTCGCCATCAAAGTAGTTTTAGCGATTCCTATCATCAACGTCAAATTGTTATCGGTTACAACGATCTCTATACAACTATAGTTTTTTGGACCCTGAAAGATAAAAATTATATCTGTCTCGAACCCTGGAGCGCTCCCCGCAACGCCCTCAACACAGGCGAACATTTGACCTACTTAGAACCCCAGAGCAGCCGCGAGGCGATCGTGGAAATGCGAGTCAATCAAATTTAAATTACCCCTTGACTTAGCCCAAATAAGATGTTATATTGATAAATCGTGTGCAGAACACGAAACGGGTCGCTAGCTCAGCGGTAGAGCACTCGGCTTTTAACCGATTGGTCTTGGGTTCGAATCCCAGGCGACCCATAAAAACTTACTGATAAAGATTGACTTGTCTTCCCCTGTCTATGGATTAGCTTTGCATACCAGCAGTCCCCAACTAGGACTGGCTCTCTCTAATTTCAGCGATGATAGTCGTCAACAAACTTGGGACTTAGACAGGGACTTATCGAACCTATTCCATCCCTATCTAAAAAAGTTCCTAGCCCCGCAAAAATGGTCTAATTTAGCCTTTCTAGCCACTGCTAAGGGGCCTGGGAGCTTTACCAGTACCCGCATCGGTATAGTCACCGCTAGAACCCTAGCACAACAATTACAGCTACCGATTTTTACCGTCTCCAGTTTAGCGGCCTTTGCTTGGTCACAACGGGATTTTTACCCCCTCGATACCTATCTAGCCCTAGAAATGCCCGCTACTAGGGGACAATTGTATGTGGGCATCTATCGGGGTAATCGGGTATATTTAGCTGATAGCCTGATGACTTTGGAACAATGGCAGCAGACCTTAGAAAACTTAACCATTCCCTATCAAAGATTAGCTACACCCAGTTATTTAGGCATAAATGCCCCCGCTATCCTCGATTTAGCCTATTTGGACTGGCAAACGGGAAAACGCCCCCATTGGTCGGAGGCACTACCATTTTACGGGATGTGATTAGCAATTGCCTCTTTTTTTCAAACTATAACCAGCTAATCCGAGGGTTAGCAATCCTAAAACTGCGCTAGGTTCTGGGACAGGTTCAACGGAATAAATCGCCACATTACGACTCACTTCATTGGCCACAATTAACAGGGGAGTACCATTGGGACTATCGGCAGCGGGAATAAATAATAATCCTTCGGGAGAGCGATCGCCTAATTGCCAATCATTGATATAATCGGTAAAGAAAGGATTATTGGGATCGGTGATATCATAAACCATGAAACCGCCGGCCCTTTCTATTCCCACAAAACTATAAAGACGATTCCTCACGCTTCCCAATGCTAAACCTTCCGGTTCTGGCCCGCGGTTATCGCTACGACTATCGAAGCTGCTAGGAGTGCCATCGGAATTAAAAATACTAGGAGTTAGGGGAGTTGCCGAAAAAGCCGCTAGAATTTGTTCAAAATCATCGCCACTATCGAAGACTGGGGACAGTCCATTAGTGAGATTCCAAATCGAAAAAGAACGACCACCGTAGGCAAAAAGTTGGCTATATTGACCTTGGGCATTAAGTCCGTCGATGGTGGAAACATCCAAACGTCCGAGATTTTGGACTAATTGCAAGTTAGCCGCATTAGGGAAAACATTGGGGTCTAAAGTTAGAGTAGAAACCCGTCGGGCCTCATCTCTAGTATCCCCTTCATTGGCAGTAATTAAATAGGTTTGTCCAGCGATGGTAACGGTAGCAATCGTATCCGGTTGATATAAGCCAAAAACCGGCCAATTATTAATTCTGACTGCTGGGGAATTAGTCGCTCCTCCAAATACTACCCCATCTCGATCGCTAGGATCGAAACCATTACCCGGTGCGTTAAAATTTTTGACTCCTAGGGGTAAAATAGCGGTAACTTGAGCGTTAACAATATCGACTACGGCAACAGCATTATTTTCCTGTAAAGCTACCCATGCAGTGGTTCCATCGTCGGCAACGGTGATGTATTCTGGTTCCACATCTTGGGAAACCGTTTGACCGGGGAAAATGCGGACTCCCTGATTTCTTAAAGCATTCTCTTGACCATTAAAACTGGTAAAGGTGGCAGTGTTGACCGTGGGATTGAGAACACCAGCACTAAGGTTAATGATACTAACGGAACCATCGGGATTGATACCATTAGCTGCTTCTCCTTCATTAGCGACTAAAACCCGATTACCGTCAGGAGTAAAGGTTAACATATCTGGTAAAGCGCCCACAGTAACCTGACTCTGAAAGACACCATTAGTATTGAAAAATACTACACTGCCGTTGTTGGTAATAGGATTAGCTTCCATGGCCACGGCCACGATACCATTTTTGATGGCAACGCTATTAACCCCCGCACCGTAGGAGCTAAGATCGATCGATGGCAAGGTAACAGGACTAGCAGGATTGCTGATATCGGCAATATCTAGACGATTATTGGGACCGGTCACGAATAATCTGCGACTAGCGGGGTCATAAGCGGGAATTTCTGCCCCGAAGTTATTTGTGCTATTGCCAAGACTGCTTAATCGGGTGATATTTAAAGCTGAGGCTGATTCAGCAACAATATTGATACTGCCAGCAATTGACAGCAAGGTTAATAAAAATTGCCAATGGTGACGATGGATAGGATGAATCATATTTTTAGCTGAAAACCTGCAAAAAACACCAGACAATCGCATTTTTTCAGCCCCAAGTTAAAAGAAGATTAAACAAGAGAGAAATTAAGGATATCTTCAAAATTTGGCCAAGGTCAGTAAAAGCGAACTAGGAAAACAGCTGACTCGATCGCTTTTTAGTTGAACGGCTCATTTACCAGGGTGATAACATGGTTTAGTATAAGCTCGATCAATATGGAATCAAGACTCGTGTTATCCACTCTCCTAGCCGATTTCAAGATCATTTTTGAACGTGACCCCGCTGCCCGCAACTGGTTAGAGGTACTATTTTGTTATCCTGGATTACAGGCTTTACTGTGCCATCGCTTCGCCCATTGGCTATATCACATCGGGATTCCCTTTATTCCCCGTTTAATTTCCCATCTTGCCCGTTTTTTCACCGGTATCGAAATTCACCCCGGCGCCCAAATTGGTCAGGGTGTTTTTATCGACCATGGTATGGGAGTTGTCATCGGAGAGACCGCCATTATCGGTGATTATGCCCTTATCTATCAAGGAGTTACTTTAGGAGGGACGGGGAAAGAAAGCGGTAAACGTCACCCGACTCTAGGGGAAAATGTGGTCGTCGGCGCCGGGGCTAAGGTTTTAGGTAATATTCATCTGGGTAATAACGTTCGCGTCGGCGCTGGTTCTGTGGTGCTGCGAGATATTCCTGCCGATTGTACCGTTGTTGGTGTACCCGGTCGTTTAATCTATCGCGCTGGAGTGCGGGTGCAACCCCTCGAACACGGTGATTTACCCGACTCGGAAGCGGTGGCTATTCGCGCTCTGGTGGACCGCATTGAACAACTGGAAAAACAAGTGTATGAATTGCAGCTAGAACGGTCAAAAGAACCAGATTATCGAATTAATTGCCCAGTTTTAGCTCATTTAGAAGAAGAAGCGAGTCATAGCTGTTGTCCCGCGGCCGAGCAAGATATGCGCGAGTTTCTCGAACGGGCGGTTTAACCCCGAGAATCTTTTGATATGATAGAAGACTGGTTTTCTAGTGGCTGAAATCCATTCGTCAAAGCTATTATTGTTAAGGACTACTTGGCACCATCCGATGGCTCAAACTGACTCGATCCGTATCCGTGGCGCCCGACAACACAATCTCAAAAATGTTGATCTCGAATTACCCCGCAATCAGTTGATCGTTTTTACGGGAGTTTCAGGGTCGGGCAAATCTTCCCTCGCTTTCGACACTATTTTTGCCGAGGGACAGCGCCGCTATGTGGAGTCCCTCAGCGCCTATGCGCGCCAATTTTTAGGACAATTAGATAAACCCGATGTGGATGCGATCGAGGGTTTAAGTCCGGCTATTTCCATCGACCAAAAATCCACTTCCCACAATCCCCGCTCTAGTGTGGGAACTGTTACGGAAATTTACGATTACTTGCGTTTATTGTTCGGTCGTGCTGGTGAACCCCATTGTCCCCATTGCGATCGCAATATTGCCCCCCAAACTATCGATCAAATGTGCGATCGAGTGATGGAATTAGCCGATAAAACCCGGTTTCAAATCTTGGCCCCGGTAATTCGCGGCAAAAAAGGCACTCATAAGCAATTAATCTCTAGTTTGGCCTCCCAAGGCTTTGCCCGGGTGCGGATTGACGGCAAGGTAGTAGAATTATCCGAGGGCATCGAGTTAGATAAAAAACATCTTCATGATCTTGAAATTGTTATCGATCGCCTGATCAAAAAAGAGGGTTTACAGGAAAGATTAGTGGATTCTTTAACCACTTGTTTAAAGCACTCCGACGGTGTAGCGATTGTGGAAATTCTCGATGAGAATAACGAAGATAATCCCGAAGTTACCAAAGAAATTGTCTTTTCTGAGAAATTTGCCTGTCCCGAACACGGGGCAGTTATGGAAGAATTATCCCCCCGTTTATTCTCTTTTAATTCTCCCTACGGTGCTTGTCCCAACTGTCACGGATTGGGCAGTTTACGGAAATTTTCGGCAGATTTAGTCATTCCCGACCCGAAACAGCCAGTATATTCTGCTATTGCCCCCTGGTCAGATAAGGATAATTCCTACTATCTTTCTCTCCTCTACGGTTTAGGGCAAGCTTTAGGTTTTGAAATTCAAACCCCTTGGCAAAAACTAACAAAAACCCAGCAAGATATAATTCTCTATGGGAGTAAAGAACCGATCTATTTTGAAGATGATTACCGTTACGATACTGGTCGCGGTTACTATCGAGAATTTGCGGGAGTTATCAATATTTTAGATAGGAATTATCAAGAAACCACCTCGGAAGTTATTAAACAAAGACTAGAGAAATATATTGTTAACCAAATCTGTGAAGTTTGTCACGGAAAAAGATTAAAACCAGAAGCTTTATCGGTACGTTTAGGAGAATATACGGTCACGGATTTTACTAGAGTTCCGATTCGGGATTGTTTGCAGAGAATTAATGATTGTCATTTAACCCCAAGACAAGCATTAATTGGAGAATTAGCTCTCAAAGAAATCAAAGCGAGACTACAATTTTTAATCGATGTGGGATTAGATTATCTTACTCTTGATCGACCAGCGATGACTTTATCTGGGGGAGAATCCCAACGAATTAGATTAGCTACTCAAATTGGTTCGGGATTAACAGGAGTATTATACGTTCTCGATGAACCTAGCATCGGATTACACCAAAGAGATAATAGTAAACTGTTAGAAACCCTGCAAAGATTACGAGATTTAGGTAATACTTTAATCGTCGTTGAACACGATGAAGAAACGATTCGGGCAGCTGATTATTTGGTCGATATCGGTCCGAAAGCGGGGATTCATGGCGGAGAAATCATCTGTCAAGGCAGTTTTAAAAGTCTTTTAAAGTCAAAAAAATCGATAACAGGAGCCTACCTATCGGGACGCAAAGTTATTGAAACTCCCCCCCAAAGAAGAGCGGGAAATGGTAACGCTTTAGTTTTAAAAAATTGCCATCAGAATAACCTAAGAAACATTGATGTAACGATTCCTTTAGGAAAATTAGTCTCGATTACAGGAGTATCTGGTTCAGGCAAATCCACCCTAATTAATGAGTTATTATATCCAGCTTTACAACATCATTTAACCCGTTTAACTCCCTTCCCCAAAGAATTAGAGAAAGTGGAAGGATTGGACGCGGTTGATAAAGTAATTGTCATTGACCAATCACCAATAGGACGCACCCCTCGGTCTAATCCTGCCACCTATACGGGGGTTTTTGACATTATTCGCGAGATTTTCACCGAAACCATCGAAGCAAAAGCTAGGGGTTACAAAGCGGGGCAGTTTTCTTTTAATGTTAAGGGAGGACGCTGTGAAGCTTGTTTAGGTCAAGGGGTAAACGTCATCGAGATGAATTTTCTCCCCGATGTCTATGTGCAGTGTGATGTGTGTAAAGGGGCGCGTTATAATCGGGAAACCCTACAGGTTAAGTATAAAGGTTATTCGATCGCCGATGTCTTAGATATGACGATCGAGGAAGCATTAAAAGTCTTTGAAAATGTTCCCCGGGCCACCACCAGATTACAAACTCTTGTGGATGTGGGTTTAGGATACTGTAAACTCGGTCAAAGCGCTCCCACTTTATCTGGTGGGGAAGCACAAAGGGTAAAATTAGCGGCCGAATTATCCCGACGGGCCACCGGAAAAACCCTATATTTGATTGATGAACCGACTACGGGTTTATCTTTTTATGATGTGCATCATCTCTTAGATGTGTTACAAAGATTGGTCGATAAAGGTAATTCGATTATCGTCATCGAACATAATCTCGACGTGATTCGCTGTAGCGATTGGATTATTGATTTGGGACCGGAAGGAGGGGACAAGGGAGGAGAATTAATCGCGGTGGGAACACCGGAAACCGTGGCTAAATGTGAACAATCCTACACCGGTCATTATCTTGCCCAAGCATTACTTCAATATCCCCCAAAAAAGTAGGATAATAAGTAATGGCACAAAATGAACTTCTTGGTTAGGATAGGAAATAGGAAAAAGGCACTCATACAAAAGGCAAGAGGTAGTTATACTCAACGGGTTTAGCATGACTATAAACATGAATAATTTTAAAATACTCCTCATCGGCTACGGTAATAATTTAAGAAATGATGACGGAGTGGGAGTGAGAATAGCTGAAATTATCGCTGAGGAGAATTGGCCTAATCTGCAAGTTATCGCTACCCATCAATTGACTCCTGAATTAGCAGCCGATATAGCTGATGCTTCCCTAGTGATTTTTGTTGATGCCGTATTATCTAATCAAACCAATATCCAGATAGAAAAATTAGCAGCCGTTACCGAATGGAATAATTTAGGTCATGCAGAAAATCCCGCTTCTTTATTAGCATTAACTCAAGCAATTTATCAACAAACTCCCAGGGCCTGGGGGATATTTATTCCTGCTATTAATTGTGAATTTGGTGAAGAATTATCAACAATAACTCAAAAAGGATTGACAAAAGCGATCAAAGCCATTAGGGAAATTATTACTTATGAGAATTTGACTGAATACAAAAAGCAGGACTCTGATAATCTTCCAGCAGATAATTTTCAGGAATATTGCTGTGATTACTAAGTACCTAAGCAAAATTAATTACACATATCTAACCCCCTCTTGCCTTTTGCCTTTTGCCTTTTGCCTATCTTTACTAGGAAATTAATTTTGCACGACTACTTATGAAGAGACATAATTTCCATACTCACTTCGTTACGTTTATCCTAAATATTTTGATGCAATTTAGAATAAATCGGATTTGCTGAATAAATCTAAAAATCTAAAAACTTTGTTGGTTAAGACTTTTAGACTTTTTTTCCCTCAAAAATTGCCGACCATTGGAGTGATCGGGGGTAAAATTCAGGTACTTTTTCCCTGAAAATTAGGTAATTGACTACCTCAAAATCGGTAAAACCCTAGACCCGTTCGGACTTTGGACGTTCGGCGAGACTTCGGCGTGAGACTTCGGACGTTCGGCGAGCTCAGTAGTTCGACAAGCTCACTAACACGAGCGGACGGTGAGCCTGTCGAACCGCCGCGTGAGCTTTTGTTGAACGCCGATCTCACGGCCGAAGCCTAAAACCCTATTTACTAATAATTTCGGGGGTTTGCGGATTAGGAATCGGTTCAAAGTTGTCGGCGTTAGTCAGATATTCAGGATAGGTAGAGAATTGGGGTAGTATTTCTAGGGTAAAAGCTTCGGCGGCTTTTGATCGATAGCGATTCGGGTTAAGAATTACCGATAAAGTGCGTCGTATTTCCACATCTTTAATTCTGGTAGCGTGGATAACTCCCATTTGTAGTTCTTTTTCGATCGCCGTCACCGAGACAAAAGCTGCTCCTAGACCCGATTGTACGGCATTTTTAATCGCCTCGATCGAGTTAAGTTCCATCTCCACTTTTAAGCGTTTGGTATCGATATCGCAACGAGTTAAAACCTTGTCGATGACTTTGCGAATCGTCGATTGGGAATCAAGGGTGATAAATTTTAGCCGATATAAATCCTCTTTTTGAATCATTTCTACCTTAGACAGGGGATGAAAAATAGGCAGGACTAAAGCCAATTCATCTTCTGCGTAGGGGATAATCCGTAGAGTTTCTTGTAATTCGGCGGGAACTTCTCCCCCGATAATGGCTAAATCCACTTGGCCGTTAAAAACACCCCAAGAGGTACGACGGGTGGAATGAACTTGTAGCTGTACGGATACTTCTGAGTATTTTTGCCGAAAAAGCCCGATCATGCGGGGAAGAAGATAGGTTCCCGTGGTTTGGGAAGCGCCAACGATTAGGGTTCCCCCTTGCAGATTTTGCAGATCTTCGATCGCCCGACAGGTTTCTTGACAGAGAGTGATAATTTTTTCGCCGTAGCTTAATAGTAGGTGTCCCGCTTCTGTTAATTGGGCTTTCCGACCGCCTCGGTCAAATAACGGCACATTTAGCTGTTTTTCGAGGTTTTGTACCTGAAGACTGACCGCCGGCTGAGATACATACAAGGTATCTGCTGCCCGTTTGAAGCTTCCTTCGGCAGCGATCGCTTTGATAATTCTCAGTTGGTCTAGGGTGAAAGGAATGTCGGTCATAGAAAGCCTCAAAAACAGCGACAGGAGAAGGGGAGGACAATAGCGACAAATCTTAAGCTAGTGCAGATAAATACACTGAATTGACAGTACCACACCATGGGGATCAATACTTCAGGTAGTTCGATGATCGGTTATTTTAGCCCTCAGCCATCACCTGATCACTCATCACCCTATCTTTCGCTCAAGGGGGACTGGAGAGGGAAAATAGAGGAAACTTTGCCCTTACCACTGCGTCTTTAGCTTCTAAGCAAACAAGTGTCACGCTTGCGATAGAATAGATCGGACTTAGCCTAAATGGGGTCAGCGAAAGAATGTGCGGAATTGTTGGCTATATCGGAACCCAAACAGCGATCGATATTCTCCTAGCTGGTTTGGAACGTTTAGAATATCGGGGTTATGATTCGGCAGGGATTGCCACAATTCTCGAAGGTGAATTACATCGAGTCCGCGCCCAGGGAAAACTCTACAATCTGCGGGAAAAATTAGAACAGGAAGTTAATCCCTCCCAAATTGGCATCGGTCACACCCGTTGGGCAACCCACGGCAAACCTATAGAAAGTAATGCCCATCCCCACACGGATAATAGTCAACGAGTGGCAGTGGTACAGAATGGCATTGTCGAAAATTTTCAGGTATTAAGAACAGAATTAAGGGAAAAAGGCTGTACATTTGACTCGGAAACCGACACAGAAGTTATTCCCCATCTAATCGCCAGTTATCTACCCAAACCTACCGATGAAGACTCCTTGGGGGTAAGTCCTTTCCTCAAATCGGTTTTGACGGCAATTGAACGTTTAGAGGGGGCCTTTGCTCTAGCGGTGATTAGTCCCGATTATCCCGATGAATTGATTGTCGTGCGGCAACACGCCCCTTTAATCATCGGTTTTGGTCAAGGGGAGTTTTTCTGTGCCTCTGATGTCAGCGCTTTGGTTCCCCATACCCGGGCGGTGCTGTCCCTTGATAATGGCGAAATCGCTCGGTTAACACCCTTGGGAGTAGAAATTTATAATTTTGAGGGCAAAAGAGTCCGTAAAAACCCCAGAATCCTCGATTGGAGTCCGACCACTGTAGAAAAACAGGGCTATCGTCACTTCATGCTCAAGGAAATCTACGAACAACCAGGAGTGGTGCGCGATTGTTTAGGAACCTATCTGCATCCCCATTGGACGGCACAAAATGAGGATAATGTCAACCCAATAAATCTTAATTTTTCTGAAGAAATTTACGATAATTTAGAACATATTCAGATTTTAGCCTGTGGAACCAGTTGGCACGCTAGTTTAATCGGTAAATACTTGATTGAGCAGTTGGCAGGTATTCCCACAAGAGTACAGTACGCCTCGGAATTTCGCTATGCACCCACGCCCCTGATGCCCAATACTTTAACTATCGGAGTGACGCAATCGGGGGAAACTGCCGATACTTTAGCGGCTTTGGAAACGGAAAAACAGCGTCGTTTAGGATTAGAAAAAAAATATCAGGCCCGGATTATCGGGATTACTAATCGCCCCGAAAGTACCCTAGCACAAATGGTCGATCAGATTATTAATACCCAAGCAGGAATCGAGATTGGGGTGGCGGCAACTAAGAGTTTTACCGCCCAGTTATTGGGTTTTTATCTCTTGGCTTTGGATTTATCCTATCGTCGTCAAACTTTGTTTTTAGAGAGAATCGAGCAAATTATTAATCAAATGCGATCGCTGCCAAGATCGATCGAAACTGTCTTGGAAACACAGGAAAAAGCGATCGAAGAATTAGCCCATGAATTTAATGATACCCAAGACTTTATTTTCTTGGGACGGGGGATTAATTTCCCTATTGCCTTAGAAGGGGCTTTAAAACTCAAAGAAATCAGTTACATTCATGCGGAAGGCTATCCCGCCGGAGAAATGAAACACGGACCAATTGCGCTTTTAGATGCAAAAGTTCCCGTAGTAGCGATTGCTATGCCGGGGATAGTTTATGATAAGGTTCTCTCCAATGCACAGGAAGCAAAAGCAAGAGATGCGCGATTACTGGGAGTAGTTGCCGACAGCGATACGGAAGCATCAAAAGTCTTTAACGATTTGTTGTGTGTGCCAGAAATTGAGGAATTGTTGTCGCCGATTTTAACAGTTATTCCCCTACAATTGCTCTCCTATCATATCGCAGCCCGTCGCGGTTTAGATGTGGATCAACCCCGCAATTTAGCCAAAAGTGTAACGGTGGAGTAAGATTCATTAGCTTGAAAGTATGGTTTAAGAGTCTATAGGTATGGTCATTTTAAATAAGTATGATACAGTTGAAAAATAGGTTTCTTCTTGTTGAATAGGATAGGACTCTTTCTAGAATTATGTTAAATTCTCGACTGAGACTGTGCTGACCCTTCGACTTGGCTCAGGGCAAGTTATTTTTAGCAACCTCTCCTAGCTCTCTAAGCCTAAGTATCCTAGCATTGTTCCCAGTATTATTACTACTAATACTATCCCTAAAGGTGTTTTTTTTCTTTATTTTTCCGAAGGTGCTTGACTTGTTTCAGTTTTTCTATTAGGCTCAACGTATATTTTATACTAAATCTGGTTATTAAAAACTGATTATTTATTCCCCCTTTTGCCTCTTGCCTCTTGCCCCTCCTCATAACTAGCCTGTACTCAACGGATTTAGTATTAAAGGTTAGCGGTCACTTCTCATTTTATAAAGACAGTGATCGCTTTTACTTTTGATATTCTGATGGAAGAATGAAACAGCCCGGGGATTTAGGGGGATCAAATTTTTGTCAGTCCTTTGGGATGCTTTTGGGGTAGATAGCACCGAGATTGACTTGCAGCAGTTTGATTTGTTCTGCTCAACCAGCACCGTCCCGGTTGAGCGAGTTTACCGTTGGTTGTCAACCATCTGATCGGAGGTTTGCATCGATCGCCTAGGTGGAAATTCAGTTACGCGCAAGATCAGGTATTTTTATTTGAGCAACGCTAAGAGAGAAAGAGCATCGCAGGTCATATATCTGTAAAAAGTGCTACAATAAGCTAAGATTCCATCAAAGGTTAGATGATCAAACGCCGACTCAGGACTATCAAGATCGGAAAGCCTCGTTCGATAGTCTGAGCAGAGGCAAGACAATCGGTTAGAACTTATTGACCATCTGAGACTGTCCAATCGTTGGGATCGACTTCGGGTATGGGTGAGGATATCGATCCGCAATTGTCATAGTAACACCAAATCCCCCTGATGCAGTGGACAAGCCTTTTTGTTCCATCTGACCACTTCAGTGGGACCCGATGATAACGGGGTTTTGCTAACTGGATTGAGGATAAACCTGCCTTAGTGTGGTTTTGTTGTTACTTGTCTAACAATTGTTGCTATTTCAATAACTACCTTATTTTTTATGGTTAAAAATTATGGCAAGCAAATCTTATTCGATGGTGCAAAATTCCCCAACTGGAACGACTGGAACGGGACTAGATCAAACGGTTGAAAGAATTGGCATAGATCCAGGACTTGCTGGTGCTAATCTCGGCACAAATATTACGGATGGAATGACGGCAGCTAATGGATTAAATCAGTTAATCTTAGAAGCCAAACAAGCCACTGGAGTTGCTATTAACGGCATTTTTACTGTCAGTGACGTAATTGCGATTAATGCTTGGATTCGTGCTAACCGTTTAGCAGAATTTACTGCTCTCCACGGTGATGACGACGGTACAACAGAAACAGGGTTTCATTTAGTCCAAAATGACGGAGCGACTCAACAGTATCGCAACCAAAATTTAGTTGATACGGTTTTTGATGGCATTTATCACATTGGTTTCCTAATTGAAAATGGTGCTTTTCTCAATGAAGATGGGAACGCAAATGCCACGGTTGCTCAGGTGGCGGATTGGCTAACTCAATTTTATACAGATCGGGCCACAACTAATACCGGACTTGATCGGATTACGGAATTAATTATTGCCGATCAGGGTTTAGCGCAAAATATACCTTGGCAAGAAATTGCTGGCGGTGCTGATGCTGCCAATGGACTGAATGATTTATTAAAAACAGCGATTACCAACTACAATCTCGCTGCCGATGGTTCAATTTCCGAAAGCGATATTGCACAAATTAACAATTGGATTCGCTCTGATGCCACCCGTTATAACGCTTTTGTTGTTCTGCATGGGGATGATGACGGCACAACAGAAACTGGCTTCCATTTAGTTCAAAATGACGGCGCTCAGACCACATATTTTGCGAAAAACCTAGTTAATACTGTTGCCGACGGAATCTATCATATTGGTTTTGAGATTCAAAATGGGCGGTTTCTCAACGAAGATGGTGCAGCTAATGCCACAGTTAAAGACGTAGCAGATTGGGTAACTTATTTTTACGTTGATCAGTCCACCACTGGCACAGGATTAGACAAAATTGTCGATACCATCAAAATCGATACTGGCTTAGCCAAGTGGACAAATGCGGGGGATATTAACGCCGGAGCCGCCGCCGCCGACGGACTTAACCATTTATTAGTAGATGGCATTACTGCTACAGGTATCGCTGCTGATGGCTGGATTACCAACGATGATATTCGCACCCTCAATCAGTGGGTTCGCACTAATCACTATGACGAATTTATCCTCCTCCACGGTGACGATGAGGGAAATGAGGAAACAGGCTACCATCTGGTGCAAAATGACGGAGCGACAACCCAATACTTCGGCAAAAATTTAGTCAATACCGTAGCCGATGGACTCTATCATATTGGCTTTAACATCCAAGACAATCGTCTCCTCAACGAAGATGGTGATGCCAATGCTCGCCTTAACGATGTTTCCAGTTGGCTCAACTATTTCTATCTCCAGAAAACCATTATTTACGGCAATGATTCTAGCGACACGATTACAGGTACGAATCTTGCTGAACACCTGATCGGTTACGGAGGAAATGATATTCTCAGTGGTGGCGGCGGCGATGACCTAATCGATGGAGATTGGGGGTCTGACAATTTATCGGGTGGGGTTGGTAATGACTTCCTCTATGGCGGCGCAGACAATGACCAATTAGATGGAGGTGAAGACTCAGACACTTATTATGTCTCCGGCAATTTAGCAGGAGGCTGGTCGAGTTTCCAAGGTTACGACATCTACACCGATACCGGCACCTCTGGGGTGGATAAAATTGTGGCTTTGGGTACAGGAGACGTGGACCTGGGGATTCTTTCCTTTAACGCCAATAGTGGCATTGAAACCATCGACGGGACAGGAGTAACAGGAAAAGTCACCAGTAGCACTGGTAATGATCTCATTATTGGTGGCGGTGGTGACGACATTCTGAACGGTGGTAACGGTGACGATAATTACCTCTATACAGGCTATCAAAGTAATGAGTGGAATACCTTTGAAGGCTATGACACCATTACGGATACAGGGACAAGTGGTACAGATACCATCGTCGCCAAAGGGACAGGTAATGTTGATATCGGTCTCAAGAGGTCGGTGACAATATCCAAATAAACGGCTATTGGGGGAACGATAATATCACCGGTAGCACTGGTAATGATCTCATTATTGGTGGCGGTGGTGACGACATTCTGAACGGTGGTAACGGTGAGGACACTCTTATCGGAGGATTAGGGTCAGATCAACTAACGGGAGGTGAAGGTCGGGACAGTTTTATCTTCAACACCGTTGATGAAATCGGTCAAGGTGCAAACCAAGACAATATCCTCGATTTCAATACTGATCTTGATACTATTGACATCTCTGGTATTGATGCCAACTCCCTCAACGATGGTAATGAGAGTTTCACGTTTATTGGTGCCTCGGATTTTTCAGGTCAAGCGGGACAACTGCGCTTTGACGGCGGCCTCCTTTGCGGGGATACCAACGGCGATGCAGTCAGCGACTTTCAATTAGCGGTCGCTGGAGTGTATAGTTTACCTGTTACCAATATAGTGCTGTAACATCCTCTGATTTAAGGCAATAAGCTCTTACTGTGTTTAACTGAGTGTCAGCAGAAGTCCCTCGCTTTTAGCGATGGGACTTCTGCTTGTACCAAATTAAATTGTATTCAGAGCAGATAAAGCATCAAGGATGAAGGTAAATTCCGTGAGAGAAGCAACCCTCCGGGGTGTTACTTCTTAAACAATTTATCTACTTTGAATTCTAATTCCTCTAAAGTGTTAAAGCACCAATTACTCATTACTCAATTGGGAAACTGGGTATAGCAGTATCGATTAACTTCATTAACTTCATGGTTTCGGCTAAGGTTAATACTATCATAAGGATAGTGTAATATGTCCTCGTCTGACAAGGTGCGTCCCTTGCGATCTTTTAACCATAAAGACATCTTCACCCCAAACAGGTTCGACATGACAGAAATCACCATCCGATGAGAATGGCGGTACATCCCACTCAAGACACCGTTACGGGGAGCTATTCGAGATCGAACTCACGATGTTGCATAACCACGAGAAACTTGATATATTGGCAGTTGATAAATATTATTGAAAATTTACTGGAGGCATAAATATGTTATCAACTGATGTCAGACAAAAATCAATGATTAAGAGAATTGAGCAAGTTGTTTCTATTTTAATGAAAGACCGTCCTTTCTTTAAAGAGGAGCTTAATCATTCAGAAATAGTGAAACATTTGGTTGAATTATTTGAAAAAAATTTACCTTTTGAGGAATTTAACACTATGTCAGAGGCAGAATTGAAAGAGCATTGTAGCTTTATTATGTCCACAGAAATCCTGTCAAAAATTGGCGGCGACTTTACTCCTGAACAAATGGCTATTTTCGATGAAGCAATTAAGCGTAAATCGGTAATTATGAGTTATTTGTTAGATACTAATATCGTCTCTTTGATCATTAAGCGTAATCTTGAAATTTATCAAAAAATTGAAGATGTCAAAGCTCAAAGAAAAAGTATCTTTATCAGTTGCATTACTTATTTTGAAATTAAGAGGGGATTTTTGGCAGTTGCTGCACCTAAATAAAGAGAAAGATTTAACCAACTTTGTCAGGATTATCAAATTATTTTATTAGATGATTTAGCTATTTTAGAAAAAGCAGCCGAAATTCATGCTGATCTTAGATTAAGAGGATTACCCATACAAACAGAAGATATTTTAATTGCTGCTACTGCTATAGTTAAAAGTTTAATTGTTGTTTCTAATAACAGTGATTTATTGAGGGTTGAAGGATTAAGTTTAGAGAATTGGGTAGAGTTATAAATTGAACCCAATCTTTAATTTATACGCCATATTTTAATAGCTTGAGTCAGTAAAGAGGTGCGTTACACTACGTTAACGCACCCTACAAGATCAGCGATCGCACTAATATCGTCTCTTTGATCATTAAGCGTAATCTTGAAATTTGTCAAAAAGCAGATTTTTAGTTCTTTTGTGCTATCTACAAGCATAGCATTTTCCAAAAGTGATAAAAGAAATGTAAAGTTATTTTATAGTAGTTGTCTTTGTTATCTGTCTGTGTTATAATTGACGGAACCAGTGATTATTAACAGTTAGTTGATTGATCTCTAGTTGCGCTTAGAAATTAATTGAATCGAAACTACAGCCTTTCTCGGAAAGATGAAGTACATTCTCTACTGCCTAAACCTAGGTTCGTGTACCTCAAACAAATGAGAAATGCTGTAGATAAATCATCTTTTTTGAATTGGAATAACGGACTAACCATGAAACTCATGAAAA
The DNA here is from genome assembly GCA_007095845.1 of Microcystis aeruginosa Ma_MB_S_20031200_S102. Taxonomy (GTDB): domain Bacteria; phylum Cyanobacteriota; class Cyanobacteriia; order Cyanobacteriales; family Microcystaceae; genus Microcystis; species Microcystis aeruginosa_D. The sequence goes on along the minus strand of SFBI01000160.1, from coordinate 726 downwards.
TTCAAAAAATTTTAAAAGGATCAATGTCATAGACATTGATCCTTTTAGAAATCCCTTTAGCAACGACTCCTCTGCTCTTGTTCGGTAACAATGCTAAAGCTGAACCAATTAACGAGATTATTTTGGCTCAATCAAAACGGTGCTTGGAACCGGGAGAAAGAAAACAAATTACTTATCAAATTGAGGGGATCGAACGGGAAATAAAACAGCTAGAAGATAGAATAAAAGAACTGGAGAAGAAATTCTCGGAATGGCAGGAGGAGAGGAGGAGATTATATCCATTGTTTGTGCGTTATACAGTTGTATATCCTCGCGAAAACGGGGGAAGACGACATCCTAAAGACCAGGAAATAAAACGTGAGTATGAATATGCTGGACAACAGCTGATTTCAATCAATAAAAAGATGGACGAAATAAGTGCAAAAATATCGAAACTACAAAATACCATCTCATCCCTGCAACGAGATCTGAACTTGCCTGACTGTGTCAACATTTGTCGTATTCATCCCTTTCTATGCAGCAATGATCCTGCATTGGATAATCTCCGTGGGGAGCCTGCGCGGTGATTTTTCCCGTGTCACTATCAAAATTAGGAGAAAGTGGGCTAATAAGCTAAAACGCACTTAAACCACCTAAAATAGAAATAGTAACTTGAGAAAAATCCTACTTATGCCAGCCAAAGATTTCCTAGACTTAGAAGAAAAGAAAAACTTACAAAAAGCTCTT
>SFBI01000016.1 GCA_007095845.1 Microcystis aeruginosa Ma_MB_S_20031200_S102 | reverse complement strand
ACATGATTTTAGTGCATTAAAGAGGGCAAGAATGTATGCTCCTGTGGGGACAACCCTTGATGAAATTATTCGTACTTATTGTGTCGCCTAGTGTCTCGTTCTTATTTGAAATAACTATACGTTTGAGTTTATCGTAGGTAACTCCCAGATTAAACCAAGCATTCGCTTCACCCCCCCGATCGCCGATTTCCCGTTTGATTGCTAAGGACTGTTGATGAAACTCGATCGCTTTTTGGTATTCTCCTAGGGAATAGTAAACATTGCCTAAACCCATGTAGGAATTCGCTTCACCCCCCCGATCGCCGATTTCCCGTTTGATTGCTAAGGACTGTTGATAAAACTCGATCGCTTTTTGGTATTCTCCTAGGGAATAGTAAACATTGCCTAAACCCATGTAGGAATTCGCTTCACCCCCCCGATCACCGATTTCCCGATCGATTGCTAAGGACTGTTGATGAAACTCGATCGCTTTTTGGTATTCTCCTAGGGATTGGTAAACACTGCCTAAATTACCGTAGGATTTCGCTTCACCCCCCCGATCACCGATTTCCCGAAAGATTGCTAAGGACTGTTGATGAAACTCGATCGCTTTTTGGTATTCTCCTAGGGATTGGTAAACAATGCCTAAATTATTGTAGGAAGTCGCTTCACCCCCCCGATCACCGATTTCCCGTGTGATTGCTAAGGACTGTTGATGAAACTCGATCGCTTTTTGGTATTCTCCTAGGGAATTGTAAGCATTGCCTAAACTGGTGAGGGATGCGGTATATTTCCAGTTGGTTTGCTCCTCCTGTTGTTGGTAAACAGTGACTAATTCAAGGTAATAATCCGCTAGGGTTTGATAATACCCCCCCAGGGTGAGAAAATTCTCGATAGCACGGAGAATATCAAAAGCATTGTCGTACTCGGTTAACTGATAGTGATGATAGAAAATTTCTAGGTAAGGTTGCACATCGTTGAGGATTTCCCAGGAGTCGGGTTGAGCAATAGAAAGATAATAGGCGATCGCTTTTTGGTGTAATTCCCTTTGATCGCCGGCTTTGTATTGTGCATATTCCCAAACTAAAGGCTGAAAACTAAAAATTCGCTGGCGATTTTCCTCTTTTTCTTCTAATAATGATCGTCGCTGCAATTCTCGCAGATCTGCCGTGATCTCGGATAGTTCGATCTCCGGGTAATTATCCATCACCGCTTTAGCTGCTGGAGAATCAAATTCTCGGCGATAAATGCTGGTTTTAGTGAATAATTCCTGCTGTCTTTGGCTAAGTCGCTGAAAACTAGCATCTAAAACTAAAGCAATTCCCACTGTCTCTTGACGATGGCTCCCCACCACCTGCGGATCGCTCAAAAGTTGCGATAAATTTCCTAATCCTAAATCCGCTAACCTTTCTAAACTGGGGTTTTGCGGAAATTCTGCTAAGATTAAATCCGCCACCAATCGCAGGAGTAATGGATGACCATCCACCCGTCGAGAAAAGTTCTCTAGATCCCCTGTTATTTGCGATTCCGCTAACAATTGCGCCCCTTCAGGAGGTTTCAAGCCTTTTAGCTCGATCCAATGGTTAAAACCCTTAGTTTTTGGCTTATCTCTGGTGGTGACTATAATTTTGCTCGTGTCACCTTTTTCTATCCAAGCAGTGAAAAACTGCTGATAAAATTCATTATTCCAAGAACCATCTTCCCCTAATAAACTCTCTAGATTATCGATAATAATTAGGTGGCGATGGCGTTGCAGTTGTCTGATTAAAGCTTCCTGTAAATCTATTTCTTTTTCGGGGACAGGATAACCAAATTCCGTCAGGAGTTGGCGAGCTAAACCACTAAATCCCCCCAGATTTCCCGCTTCCCACCAAAAGCGTTTTGGGAATAAATCTTCATCGTCCCCTAGGGAAGGATCGAGGGGAATTTCCTCCTCAAAAATCTTACTAGCTAGGGTAGATTTTCCAATTCCTCCAACTCCTTTGATGCCAATCATCGCAACATTTGGATCAGTAAACCACTGCTTAATTTGGGTGATTTCCTCCTTCCTTCCCTGCCAATAGGCGAGGCGTTTTCGAGCATTTCCTCTCTTGAAAATACCCCCCGATGGAGTTTCCAATCGGTTTAAAAGTTCCTCGGAAACTATTACAGTTTTAGCCTCGATTTTGCCAATTAAATTTACTTTAGATTGATCCTGGGCCGTTGCCGATAGATTAATCTCGTTGGAATTAGTTTCTGAAGTCATGAGAAAAATTGGGGGTTTTCTTGAGATAAAAATTAGGATGGCTCTCTTGTCTTTCCTGTGATAAGTTTGATTAATCGATCGCTAGTTACTCTTTGTGTCCTTTGTGCCTTTGTGGTTCATCCTTCTCTTCTGGCAAATAGGGAATAATAAAATGTATTCAGTGATACATTTTACCCAACTAACCCAAGAGAGCCATTAGGATTTAGAAACTAACTTTACCTGCCTTGATTTTTCCTACCATTTTAACGGTACTATTATCATAAGCTGTAGCATCCATAGCGATATTGTCTTGATTGCCACTGTTGATAACTTGTTTAATTTGTTGTGCTAGGGTTTGGATTTCTTGGGCAAAATTGGGGTCTTTGAGCATTTCTACCTGTAAAAAGGGAACCACTTGCTGTTCAATCATCGCCTCGGATTTAGTTTCTTCTGCTGTCGCTAAAACCTTGGCTGCGGTGGGTTCCTTTTGTAACTTTTGCTTAATTTTTTGCCACAATTCTACACCTTTATCCATTGCTCCTTCCGTTAATTTACCGATAACAGCTTCAAAGGCGATTTTAGCGATTTCGGCGGCGGCTAATTCAGCTAACATAATTATCAATGGGGAGAATTTTTCGCCATTCTAGCACAACGGCTAGAATAAGTAGATAGACAATTCTGAGAGCGAAATTATGACAGTCAGATAACCTCGCTATAGTAAATACGAATTTGCTCGACGTGGTGATTATCTCTATGAAAACCAGATAAAATCTCAAGTTGAAGCAGGGAATAACGGTAAATTTGTGGCGATTGATCTTGAAAATCGATACAGGTTTTAATGGTTAGCTTTCACTACCATAAATCTGAAATGGAAAAGACGCGAATAGTTTAGATGGTGTTGCTCGCAGTATGTATGTATTATCAGAATAGCCCTCTGATTGTTAACGGTGATTATAATCCTAGAGAAGATTCTTTTTTTCCTATTACTGCATAGAAGGGATCAGCGACCATAATTCCTAACATTTGCAGGAAACTGGGGGTAGTAGCAGGACGAACGATCGCCTGTACTTCCCTAAATCCCGCCACCGATTTAAAATAGGATTTCACTAACGCTACCCGGCCTAAATCGTTATTATTGCGCCAAGCAGCGATCGCTTTTTGGTAAAACATTCGATTGGAAAAACTAACCACCACCAGACCATTAGGCTTTAAAATGCGATACAGTTCCGCAAAAATCGCCTCTGGATACTGCAAATACTGCACCGACACCGTTATTAACACCGCATCAAAAGAACTATCCTCTAGGGGCAATTTTGGCTGTGCATTGAGGTCCTGGACAAAATAACTATGCAAGCGGGGATTTTTGGCTAACTCCTCCCCATTCATCCCGTGACCTTCGATATGCTCAAATTCCATCTCCTCCGGCAAATGGGACACCCAGCTGCTCATCAGGTCTAAAATGCGCGTATTCGGCGATAAGATCTCTCGGTAAAGAGCGGTTAATCGATCGATAAAACCCTCATCCACGTGGGTGACAAAGCGGGGAAAAGCATAAAAATCACTGTCTTTCGTCGGATCGAGTTTAGTTCTTTCTTCGGGTCGGAGCATTTTTGTCAAGTTAATTTTACTATTCTTAACATACCCCACAGACAGAAAAAAGGGTTAACCGAACTGGTCAAAGTTAGATGGCACAAAGAAGACGATACCCTGAACCCAGGCCAAAGATTTACACCTCATCTCGACCTACTCCAGATAACGGAGTATGTCAAGTGTTGGATATTCCCTTAGAATGTAAAATGTAAAGACTGTAGATACATAAGGTTAATTCATGTTTTGGGCCGACAAAATTGCTGCGGATGCACAAATAAACCAAGTTGTCAACGATTCAAAAACCCCATCTGGAAGAGTTCATGTTGGATCGTTGAGAGGGGTTGTGATCCATGATGTGATTGATCGAGCCTTAAAACATGGTGGTAAATCATCGAAATTCCTCTATGGTGTTGATGATTATGATGCACTTGATACTGTTCCCCATTATCTCGATCGAGAGAAGTTTGCACCTTACTTAGGGTTTCCCCTTTGCAATGTCCCTTCACCGGACAATAGTGCCAGCGATTATGCAAAGTACTTCATGGGGGAGTTTCTAGAGGTTTTCGAGCATTTGGGGGTTAGACCAGAGGTTTACTACTTGCGTGATCTATACCGCTCAGGTCGCTTGAATTCCTACATTGATACCTTCCTCAAAAACGCTCATTTGGTCAGAGAAGCCTATCTAGAGGTAAGCAAAGCGCGTCGGCCAGATAACTGGTATCCCTTTCAGATCGCTTGTGAAAATTGCGGCAAGATTGCAACAACGGTTGTGTCAGATTATAACGGGTCAGAAGTTTTCTATACTTGCAAACCTGATGCAACAGATTGGGTTCAAGGTTGTGGTCATTCAGGCTGGGTTTCTCCTTTTGATGGCAATGGTAAATTACCCTGGAAAGTTGAGTGGGTGGCAAAGTGGAATCTATTGGGAATCACCATTGAGCTTGCGGGTAAAGATCACTCCCAGAAAGGAGGATCTAGAGATGTCGCGAATGCAATTTGTCGAAAAGTGCTACGAAAAGAGCCACCTTTCCATTCACCCTACGAATTCATTTTGGTCAATGGCACGAAGATGAGTTCATCAAAGGGGGTTGGTTCAAGCGCCAAAGAAATCGCTGAGTTACTTCCTCCTGAGCTACTTCGATTTTTAATGCTACGAACTCAGCCTAAGACAGTTATTAACTTTGCGCCCAATTATGAAACGATAACTCGGCTATTTAGAGACTACGATTCTCTAGCTGATAAGTATCAAGCTTTATCAGCAGATGCCCAGCAAGAATCTGCTTTGCCTGAAGAGTTAATGCCATTGTTTTACTCTCAACTTGATGGAGTGATTAAGCCTTACCATCCTGTTGATCTCAGCACGCTAATTTCTTTACTGCAAGTGCCTCACCTCGATATTCGTCAGGAGATTGAAAAACGTAGTACTCAGCCTCTAAGCGAATATGATTGGCAAATTGTCAATCAAAGGATTTCAGTTGCTCAAAAATGGTTGGCGGACTATGCTGACGAGGAAGAAAAATTGGTTCTTTATCTTGACAGGATTCCTGAGAAAGTTAGGGACTTGACTCAGGAGCAGGTTGCTTATCTTAGACAGCTAACTCATAGCTTGACAGATGTTCAAGGTTGGGAAGCTGACGAATTGCAAACAACCTTATTTGCAACAGCAAAAGAGTTAGAAATGCAGCAACCCCTTGCATTTAAGGCTGTTTATTTATCGTTTTTAGGTAAAGAGCGTGGGCCAAAAGCGGGAGCTTTGCTATCATATTTAGAGCGTGATTTTGTGATTACTCGTCTTCAAGATGTTGTGCAAATAAATGAATCTCAGCCTGCTCTTATTTCTGAATAGACAGAAAAAAGGGTTAACCGAACTGGTCAACCCCTAGGCTTGGGAACGCGCTGTAAATCTTAGCTTTGAACGACTAGCTTAACGTTAGCGTTTTGCAGACCGCGCTGTTTCACTTCGGATAGGGTTTTGTTCACAGCGTATTTCTGGTTGATCGAGTTGATCAATTCGGTTTGATTGTGTTTTTTGGCCACACCCCAGAGGTCAGCAATTAAATCGAAACTGCCGTCGGTATTGCGGGACCAACCGAGATCATATTCGCCATCGAGAACAGCAACGATGTCAGAGCGAACCCGTTGACCGTTGTAACCACGAACATCGGCTTCGGTTTTCACGCTAATGCCGAGGTCGCGGAGAGAAGCTTTGAGGATTTCGGCATCGGTGATTTTGGTCCGGAGAGTGCTGAAATGAGACATTGGAATTTCCTCTTTGTAGATTAAGAATTAACAACAACAGATTGAGAGTTAAAGAGTGCCGCCAAGCGGCTTTTCGAGGCATTGCTAGTTCCTGAGAACTAGCCTTTCATCCCGTTGGGACCGGGCGAAAGTCTGTTAGAACTCCAATCGCTGGTACTCAGCGACGGAGGCCGAAGCAGGTCGGGCGCGTTGTCTGGCCCAATCACGCAGGGCAGTTACCTGTTCGGTCATGGTGCGAGATAGGGGCAGAGTCGCCTTAATCGCCGCAATAATGTCTAATTGCGTGAATTCGCGTTCTTGGGCGAAGGCCTCATACATGGCGGCAATCAGCGCCTGTTCTATTTCCGCACCGGAAAACCCATCGGATACCTTGGCTAACTGCTCCAAATCGAAGCGAGAAATGTCGGAGCGTCGTTTAGTCAGGTGAATATTAAAGATATCTTGTCTTTCTTCGGAATTGGGCAAATCCACAAAGAAGATTTCATCGAAGCGCCCCTTACGGAGAAATTCCCCCGGTAGCCGTTCAATCCGGTTAGCTGTGGCCATGACGAAGACGGGCGAGGTTTTTTCCTGCATCCAAGTCAGGAAGGAGCCGAAGATGCGGCTAGAGGTTCCCCCATCGGAATCGGCGGATCCTGTACCACCAGCAAAAGCTTTATCTAATTCATCGATGAACAGAATGGCCGGAGAGATGGATTCGGCAGTTTTTAGGGCATTACGCAGGTTGGCCTCAGACCGTCCCACCATGGAACCATCGTAAACCCGTCCCATATCTAAGCGCAGGAGCGGTAAACTCCAGAGGCGCGAGGTGGTTTTAGCAATTAAGGACTTACCACAGCCCGGCACTCCTAAAATTAGCATCCCTTTCGGTTGGGGGAGTCCGTAACCTCTGGCTCTTTCTGTAAAGGCGTTCGAGCGCTGTTTTAACCATTTTTTTAGTTCTTCCAGACCGCCGACGGCATTGATGGTTTCGTCCTCTTCAATATATTCTAGGATTCCGTTGCGGCGAATCAGTTGTTTTTTCTCGGAGAGGACGATTTCTACCTCGTCTTCCGTGAGTTTGTTCGCTTTTACATAGGCTTTGCGGTAAACTTTTTCGGCTTCATCTTTGGTTAAACCTAAGGCCGCTTTCAGGAGTTTTTCTCGGACTTCTGTGGTGGTACGACGATTTTGATTTCTGGTTAGGTGTTGCGAGAGAACCGTATCTAACTCTCCCATGTCCGGCAGGGGAAAATCCAGAACTACCACGTCTTTCTCTAGTTCTATGGGGACTTCTTGCAGGGGAGACATTAAAATAATGATTTTTTCGGTTTCTTTAAAGCTTGCGATCGCATCTCTTAACCAGCGAGTCACTGGAGCAGAAGTGATGAACGGATGCAGGTCTTTAAATATATAGATGCCCGCTTCCCGTTGACGCACTACCCATTCGATCGCCGCTTCTGGCGACACGGTATTATGTTGACTGGTTTGGCGCGGTTGACCTAGTTCGATCATGCCGTGGGTGACAGTCCAGACAAACACCCGTCGATGTTGTGTATTTAGTTGGGCTATTTTGCTGATGGCTTCTTCCGCCCTTTCCTCCTCGGAGGTGACGAGGTAAATCAGGGGATACTGAGCCTTGACGAGAATTTCTAGCTCTTCTTTCATAACATCGACCCTATTTGTGGTAACGGTTTTGACCTTGGGCGGCTGATGGCTGTAGATGCCTTGTTCGGCTACTGAGAGTTTAGCAGGGAACTAAGGCTGCTTCTCCCTCTGTGGTTCCTTGAACGCCAACGGGTTCGGGAACTTCGAGGGGGAACTCGTCGCCCACTATTGCGGGCTGGCGTTTGATCGACCTTAGCCGATCTTCTTTCATTACTAAGGCGGCATCGCACTCGGGACAGACATGAACCTGATAGGTTTTGCCATAGGCGGCGGCTTCGATTTCTTCTACCTTTTCGGGGTATTTTAGGTAAAAAGCGATCGCTTTCTCCACCAGCCCTGACATCGATTCTTCATCGATCGCAGCTTTTATCTTTAGTTGACGATGGACTCCAGGGGGAAGGTACAGTGTGACTTTTTGCTTGTCTTGCATATCACTAAATTGGTTTACCCGGGTATGTGTCCCTACTATAACCACTGTCTTTCCTCCCTGTCAAGATGGTAAGCTGTTATAACGGCATAATTGTAATATTTCTTTACAATTGTTGAGGAAGTGGGGAGGGGGAATTATGAATTATGAATTATGAATTATGAATTATGAAGTGGGGAGGTGGGGAAGTGGGGAAGTGGGGAGGTGGGGAAGTGGGGAAGTGGGGAAGTGGGGAAATTGAACTAAAACCCTAAAACCCCAAAACCCTAAAACCCTAAAACTCCAAAACCCCAAAACTCCAAAACCCTAAAACCTGACTCCTGAATTCAGCCAACCCTAATTACTATGGATGCGACTTAAAAAAGCTTGTAGGCGCTCGCTGTGGGGATGATTAAAGAAGGTGTCGGGATCAGCTGCTTCTTCGATGACACCTTGATTAAAGAACAAAACCTTGTTAGAGACTTCCTTAGCGAACTGCATTTCGTGGGTGACGACTACCATAGTCATACCCTCATCGGCCAATTGACGCATAACGTTTAACACTTCCCCGACTAATTCTGGATCCAGGGCCGAAGTGGGTTCATCAAATAAAATCACCTCTGGTTTCATGCAGAGACTGCGAGCGATCGCCACCCGTTGTTTTTGGCCTCCTGATAATTGGTCGGGATAAACATCGGCTTTTGGTGCTAATCCCACCTTTTCCAGATAATGAATTGCGGTATCCTTAGCCTCATTTTCCGAGTGGTGTAACACCTGCTTGGGGGCTAACATCAAGTTTTGTAAAACGGTGAGATGGGGAAAAAGATTAAAGTGTTGAAACACCATACTTACTCGGCTGCGTAACTTGCGGAGGACTGATTGATTTAACTTCGGGGAAGAGATGTCAATTCCCATCACCTCCAAGCGGCCACCGTTAATTGTTTCCAAACGATTGAGACAGCGTAAAAAGGTACTTTTGCCGCAGCCAGAGGGACCGATTACCGATACCACATCCCCTTGATAAAGAGTGCCTGTAACTCCTTTAAGTACCTCTAGAGAGCCGTAACTTTTGCGTAAACCTTCGCTGACAATCACAGGGGGGGTAGTGGTCATAATATCCTCTCGTCAAAAATTTTACATTTTGTATAAAAGTATCCAGATTAGTTTCTACTAAATTGTATCCTTGACGACATTTTATCAAAGGAAATAATCATAATACTCAAATAGTCTCTCTACATCTGTCTTGGGTGGCAAGTAGGATGTAACCCATAACTTAGTTGAGTAAAAAAATCAAGGAGAAACAATTAAAAAATGATTAAACTTTGGCGAGGGCGGGCGGTGCAGAGAGTCATCTTTGCCTTGTTAGGATTAGTTTTGGCACTCGGATTAAGTGTTATTCCTGCTTTTTCTCAGACCCCTCCTAATCCTTTTCGAGTTGCCACAGAAGCGACTTTTCCGCCTTTTGAATTTCAACAAGGGGGACAATTAACTGGGTTTGATATTGATTTAATGCGGGCAATTGGCAAGGAAGCTGATCTCAACATTGACTTTAGAAATTTACCCTTTGATGGCATTATTCCGGCTCTACAAGCAAGAACAGTGGAAGCCGCTATTAGTGGCATGACAATCACCGCCGAACGCGCCCAAGCGATTTCTTTTTCTCGACCTTATTTTAGGGCTGGTTTAGCGATCGCTGTTCGGGAAGATAATCGGACGATTAAAAATTTTGAAGACTTAAAAGGCAAAAGAATTGCCGTCCAAATTGGCACAACGGGAGCCTTAGAAGCAACAAAAATACCTGGAGCAGTGGTTAGTCAATTTGACTCGGCGGCCTTAGCTTTGCAGGAATTAATTAATGGTCGAGTTGAGGCGGTAGTTAACGATAAACCCGTGACTTTGTATGCAATTAAAGAAGCGGGTTTGCGGGGAGTAAAAGTAGTCGGAGAATTATTAACGGAAGAATTCTACGGGATTGCTTTACCCAAAAATTCCCCCTATCTCCAGTTAATTAATGATGCTCTCGGTCGAGTTATAGAAAGTGGTCAGTACGATGTTATTTTTCAGCAATGGTTTGGAGAAAAACCGCCAGTATTACCTTTAGTTGCCCCAGCTTTAAAGAATTTACAGGAATCGAGGTTTAACTGGGGAGAATTATTCTATAACCTGATTGTGAAAGGGGTTCCTTGGACAATTCTGTTAACGGTTCTGTCTTTTCTTTTCGGGTTAATCGGTGGAACTTTAGTGGCAATTGCCCTGATTTCTCCCTACAAATGGTTAAAAATAATTTGCCGTATCTATGTGGATTTCTTTCGGGGAACACCGATGCTGGTGCAATTATTCTTGATCTATTTTGGTTTGCCCGGATTGTTCCGAGAAATTGGCTTAAATATTGACTTAGATCGTTTACCTGCGGCTCTATTTGCCCTAAGTTTAAATGTGGCGGCTTACTTAGCTGAAATTATGCGCGGCGGTATTCAATCGATCGATAATGGTCAATGGGAAGCTTGTTCTAGTCTAGGAATGTCCCCGTTGCAAACCATGCGCGAGGTGATTTTTCCCCAAGCTTTTCGCCGGATGTTGCCACCCTTGGGGAATGAATTTATCACCCTAATTAAAGATACCAGTTTAGCGGCAGTAATCGGTTTTGAAGAGTTATTCCGGCAAGGTCAATTAATGGTAGCCACTACCTATAAAGCTTTCGAGATTTATATCGCTGTCGCTTTTGTTTATTTGGTTTTAACTACCCTTTCCTCTGTGGTATTTAAGCGCTTAGAGATTTATATGGATCCCCTACATAAATCTAAACAGGAACAGAAAGCCTAAGCTTTATCGTATTTATCGCTCTTTTATTACTCTCGGAAAATCCCCCCCTTGCTTACCCGAAGTCGGGGGGATGGGGATTCTTACCCCCTGCTTCGTCTCAACAAGCAATTTAAATTATGAACAACTTACCCTGTCTCCTGTCTCGGAGTCTCCCCTCTCGACTAAGAAATTAATTTTGCACCACCACCTATTGGCTCGATCGGTTAATATTTAGCAGGGATTGACGAACTGGTGCGTGCAAGTCTAGCATAGAGGAGTCCAGTCCACAACCCCAGTTAGCAAGCAACGGATCGAGTCAGCCTCGCCGAACTTCTCTATACTGATAAGTTGCCAATAGGATAACTGAGCGATGACGTAACATCCAAGGTTAATTTTAGTCGATAACCAGGACAGCACGTCAGTTCATGTCTCTAAAACCAAAGGTTTTAGACTTTGGGAGATAACCCCTTTTGAGAAGATTCTCTCAGAGTGTATTGTCAACGTATGTTAACAAAAAAGTATCGCTGGTTTACAGTGTCTTATACTTTCCACATCCATCTCATGAAAAGGAGTTAAGGGTAATGTCAGACTTAAATCGTGGCATCATGAAATTCGAGGGAGCTGATAAACCAGCAGTAGTGGCGATATCGTCAATTATCGTTATCGGTAGTATCATTGCTCTGATCCTTTGGGCAATGAAAGTCGCCTACATCTAGTTAGGGTTTGCAGCAAAAAGTTTCTCGTGGGTGTAAGGTGTAGGGTTTTACCCATTTTCATCTGGTAAATTACCTAATTTTCAGAGAAAAAGTCCCTAAAATTTCCCCCCGATCCCTCCAATGGCTGGCGCTTTCTGATTGACAAAAAATCTAAAAGTCTTACCCAACAAGGTTTTTAGATTTATTCAGCAACATATAGTTAACTAGAATAATCTCGCTCACTTTTGGCATCACTCAGTTTAAATTTTTTGCTGTCACGATCTCACCTCTTGTCCCCTTGAGCCTGTAGGATAGGGTCAAGGGAAAAATTGCTAGTTCCCTCTATTGCGCTTGCTAGTCACACCCGACTCGAGACAGATTATCGATGAGCAGATCAACTTCTGTTTTAACAGAACTGTTGCAGTTACTCCCCCATTGGCGATCGCAGATGTACTTCAAAGCATCCCTGACTGCGCTATCCCACGCTATGGAGGATCAGGTTTTAGCGGAAGACGATCAACCGTTAGTGATTGCTAGTTTTCAGCGTGAGCGGTTTTATCGTCAAGAGGCCCATCGCTATCGACGCATTGCCCAAAAAAGCGGGCAAGTTTATGTTCTTTCCGCTCCAGAAACCGATTTTAAGCATAGTTCTGACATTTACGAGACGATCGCTTTTCAACCGGAGGACAGTTTAGCCCAAGAATGGCATCTAGTGGTTATCAGTCGCCATTATGCTAGTTGTTTAATCTGTCGAGAACGAACCCATCTGACAGCAGAAGGGGAAAATGAGGCAGTTATGGATAATAATCGTCGTTTTGAGGGGATTTGGACGAGCGATCGCCACCTGAGTCAACAGGCCGCCCAAATTCTTTTCAATCATATTCTCGATTATCGTCCCGAACTGGCCAAAAAAATTAGGCGCGCTCAAGAAGAATACCTGATCTGTGAACTGACGGACAGGGATCATCAAGAGGAACCGGATCCCTTTGTCCAGCGATTGGTCACTTATTTGCAAGCGGGACAGTATAAACTGTTGAAAGCCAATCGCTCCTTGGCATCGAAAGAACACAAGGAAAGACTGATCAACTCAGTGACAGCGGCGATCCGTCGTTCCCTCGATCCAGAAGATATCCTCCAGGTGGCAGTGCAGAAATTAGGGCAGGGATTGGGAGTCTGTCGCTGTGTGGTCTATCGTTGTAACGAGGCCGATATTAACGCTACCATCGAACACGAATTTTTAAACCCCGGGATTACTTCCATCAAAGGACAAAAATGGCCTCTGAAAAATAATCCTATTTTTCAGGAAGTGCTGGAATTGAGAGAATCCCTAAAAATCGAAGACGCTATTCACGATCCCCGTCTTCCCGGGGATTCCATTCAAAATCTGGTGCGGGAATGTTCCATCTATTCTTGGTTATTAGTACCGATTTTTTACCAAAGTCGTCTCTTGGGAATGCTGGAACTGCATCACTGTGGACCCTATACCACCACTTGGAAAAGCGAGGATGTCGCCCTGGTGGATGCGGTGGCCACTCAAATCGGAGTCGCTCTCATTCAAGCAGAGGCCTACGCTAATTTACAGGATTTAAATGAACAATTAGCCGCCCTCGATCGCACTCGTTCTAATTTAGTCGCTATTACCGGCCACGAATTACGCACCCCCCTGTCCACCATTCAAGTCTGTCTAGAAAGTTTGGCCTCGGAACCGGATATGCCAGCGGAAATGCGCCAAATTATGCTTGATACTGCCCTGAAAGATGCGGAACGAATGCGTAAATTAATCCAAGATTTTTTAACTCTTTCTCGGTTAGAAAGTGGCCGGGTTAATTGGAATCCCGAAGCTTTATCCTTATCGGAATGTGTGGAATTAGCCATCAGTCACGTTCACTCCCGCAATCTCGACAACGAAAATCCAAAAATTAGCAATCTTGTTCCCCCTAATCTGCCCTTTGTTTTAGCCGATGGCGAGTGGTTAGTGGAATTACTCTCCAAACTTCTCGATAATGCCTGTAAGTTTACCGGTCGCGGGGGAAATGTCTCGATCGAAGTCGCTTCCGGAAAGCCAAAAACTCTAGAAGTAACCATTTCTGACACTGGACGCGGGATCGAACCCAATCGTTTAGACAAGGTTTTTGATCGCTTTTACCAAGAGGAAGGGGCCCTGCGACGCAGTGCCGGGGGAACTGGTTTAGGTCTAGCTATCTGTCGTCAGATCGTTAATGGTTGGGGTGGCGAAATCTGGGCAGAATCCCAGGGGAAAAATAACGGCAGTCAGTTTCATTTTACTATTCCAATATTTAAAGATAAAACTAATGATAATCCCCAAAATACCGCTCCGAAAAAATCCTCCCGTCGTCCTGCCAGTAAACGTAAATAGTGGCTGGTTGCCCGTTGAGTTTTGGTTCTCTACTCGTGTAATAAATCCAGTTATTAAGAACTGATTATCTATTCCCCCCTTTTGCCTGCTTGTCTCTTGCCGTTCGGACTTCGGCGTGAGCTTTTGTCGAACGCTGAACTCACGGCCGAAGCCTTTTGCCTGTCCCGATATGTAAGTACCTAAGCAAAATTAATTACACATATCTAACCCCCCCCTTGCCTTTTGCCTTTCGCCTTTTGCCTTTCTTCACTAGGAAATTTATTTTGCACGACTACTTAGCATATACTCAACGGATTTAGTATGACTTCATATTCCGTTTCTTCATCAAAAACTAAACAAAAAAGCATTAAAAAAGAAGCATCCAATCCCCAAGATATATAATAAACTGAAAAGAGTAATCAATTAATCGTTTTTAGGTGAAAAAATTATGGGACGCGCCAAGAGAGTGGTTTTAGCCTATTCCGGAGGAGTCGATACTTCCGTTTGTATTCCCTATCTCAAACAGGAATGGGGAATAGAAGAAGTGATTACCCTAGCGGCCGATTTAGGACAGGGAGACGAATTAGGACCGATTCAAGAAAAGGCTCTGCGCTGCGGAGCGATCGAATCCTTAGTGGTCAATGCTCAGGAAGAATTCGTCAAAGAATACGCTTTTCCCTCAATTCAAGCTAATGCTCTCTACGAAAATCGTTATCCCCTTTCTACCGCCTTGGCTCGTCCTTTAATCGCTAAATTATTAGTAGAGGCCGCCGAGAAATACGGGGCCGATGCCGTCGCTCACGGTTGCACCGGCAAAGGTAATGATCAAGTGCGTTTTGATGTGGGCATTATGGCCCTTAATCCTAGTTTAAAAGTTCTCGCTCCCGCCCGGGAATGGGGCATGAGCCGGGAAGAAACCATCGCCTACGGGGAAAAATTCGGGATCGAGTCCCCTGTGAAAAAATCCTCGCCTTTTAGTATCGATCGTAACCTGTTGGGGCGCAGTATTGAAGCAGGTCCCTTGGAAGATCCGATGACGGAACCCCCGGAAGAAATCTATCTCATGACCAAAGCGATCGCCGATACTCCCAACGAGCCGGAATACGTCGATATTGGTTTTAATCAGGGGATTCCTGTCAGTTTAAACGGAGAAAATCTCGATTCTGTCACGTTAATTAGTCAATTAAATGACCTAGTGGGTAAACACGGTGTTGGTCGTTTAGATATGATCGAAAACCGGGTAGTGGGAATTAAATCCCGAGAAATTTACGAGGCCCCGGCTTTATTAGTTTTAATTGATGCTCACCGGGACTTAGAAAGTTTGACTTTAACTGGAGATGTTACCCAATATAAACGGGGAATTGAAGAGACCTACGGACAGTTAATTTATAAAGGATTGTGGTACAGTCCCTTAAAGGAAGCGATCGATGCTTTTATCCTCAAAACCCAAGAACAGGTAACGGGATCGGTGCGAGTGAAACTGTTTAAAGGTAACGCTAAAGTGGTCGGTCGTCAGTCAGTCAATTCTATCTATTCTCCCGATTTAGCTACCTACGGGGCTGAGGATCAATTTGATCATAAAGCTGCTGAAGGTTTCATCTATGTTTGGGGATTACCCAGCAAAGTTTGGGCCGAAAAAACTAGAGGGAAGTAATCAACAATCCTCCCCTAAGTAAGTGGGTGTTAATTCAGATTCCCCCAGCGATTAACACCCCCCTTATCAAGGGGGGCAGGGGGGATCAACACCCTTATCAAGGGGGGCAGGGGGGATCAACACCCTTATCAAGGGGGGAAGGGGGGATCAGCACCCTTATAAAATTAAATATAAAGATGTTGAATTTTTGCTGATTTAGCAGCAGAAAAACCTCTGGCTGCTGAAAGAAATGGACGTAAAATTGTTGTAGAAATCAAAAGCTTTTGGCTCTTCGGTAACTGTTATGCAAATAATTAACTTAAAATAAAATTCGATGAGAGAGCCTACACCCAAAAATAGCTGAAACCCATACAGGAAAAGGTTTAAGGCACAAACTGGTTA
>SFBI01000159.1 GCA_007095845.1 Microcystis aeruginosa Ma_MB_S_20031200_S102 | reverse complement strand
TGCGGCTCTTTTAGGTGGTGCAGTCTTGACGGAGGTTACTTTTTCTTGGCCTGGTTTGGGCAATCAGTTATATCGCGCCATTTCTCTGCGGGATTACCCAACAGTCCAGGGATTAATGGCTTTTTTTGCGACAATTGTGGTTTTTGCCAGTATTTTAATCGATCTTATCAATGCTTATGTTGATCCTCGCATCCGTTATTAATGGCTCTTCGTTACTCTTTATGCTAGAGTCAACAAACAAGATGCCAAGACAACATACTTCCACTCACCGTTCGCTCATTTCTCGAACCGAAAATTTGATAGATTGTCTCAAATGTCGTCTATCAAAAGAATTGAGCGTTCTACTCGAATATTTGTTAGTACAAAAAGACTATTTTGAGGTTAAGGAATTGATTGGGGTTTGAGCGAGCCAATCGGTGATCGCACTCTCGGCAATGTTCTACTTAACGTCAGTTCAGGATAAGGGTTGTTGATTTTTTTGGGCGATTAAGGGATTTCGACAAGCAATTAATCTTTCGTCGGGATAATCTTCACTCTCAAATTCCACCAAGTTTACCTGATCAAATAATCCTAATTGAATCACTTCTACCTCAGCCAGTTTCCTAATTTGAGGCTTAGTTAAACTAGCTGAGAGGGGGACAGTGGAAGGAACCACAGAGACACAGAGGACACAAAGATCGATCAATCATAATGTCAGTTAAACTTATCACACAGAACCTAGAAGAGCCTAGGGTTTTACCGATTTTGAGGAGGTCAATTACCTAGGGCTTGCTGAATAATGGTAAAACCCTTTTAAAATAAGGCTTTTGACCTGTTCAAGTCCGATGTTAGTGCAAAAAAATAGGATTGGGACTTTCAAAAACCTTGCATTATCCTTCTTATAGTACATAAATTAGTACAAAAAACAAGAGCAACAAAGCCTGAAATGACCGGCTCCTGACTCCCTTCGGACCTCGGCGTGAGACTTCTGCGTGAGCTTAGTAGTCTGACGACCGGCCACTACCCCCAGGAAAAACTTTTTCAGCAGACTCTACCTAATTTTCAGGGAAAAAGTACCTGAATTTCCCCCCGATCACTCCCAGATATAGTGCTTTTTGATTGACAAAAAGTCTGAAAGTCTTACCCAACCAAGCTCAAATCTCCTAAATTCACCTGGGGATGAGTGCCGAGTTTTTTTGCGTCCGTCTAACTTGGTCTGGCTCGATACCCTACCCTGCGCCAACAAAAAAACCATCTTGGGCAAGATGGTTAAACACAACGAGTATAAACCGATAAACTTGACTTCAGACCGCTTTTTCTGGCCCCGTAGCGACGGGCAGATCCGTGGTACTATACTCTGTCCAAGAACCCTCATAGATTCGCACCTTGGGATAACCGAGCAGATGTTTGAGGACAACATACTGTAAAGTCGCTTCCCGTCCGGTACTGCAACTGACGATAATATTATCCGAGGGCTTGATGTTGCGTTGGGCAAGAATCTTCCTGATTTCGTCTAAGGATTGCAATTTATGGGGATTTTTCAGGGATTCATCGGGATTATTCGCTTCGGTAAAGGTTGGCCAGGGGATATTTTTCGCCCCTGGAATATGACCATTTCTCAGCCAGATATCCTGTTTCCCCTGAAAAAGTTCTTCGGGTCTGGGATCGATAAAAACCACATCTGGTTTGCCGATCAATTTCTCTACTTCTGCTAAAGTTACCCGAATCGAGGGATTATCACGAACAGTAAAGCTCCCTGGTTGATATTTAGGAAATTCTTTCGTTACCTTTTGTTCAGAAGCCTTATAACCCTTAAAACCACCATCTAAGACGGCTACATCTCGGAAACCCGATCGCTCTAATAAATAAGCCACCATGGTTGCCCCCAAGACATCGCGACCATCGGAATATACTACCACTCGATCGCCATTAGTGATTCCCGCAGCGGCAAAAAGGCTGCCAATTTTATCCTCTTGCCAATATTGAACTGGCAAAAATCCGTTCGGTCCGCGAAAATTATTATCGGCTATATTCACCGCTTTCGGTAAATGACCGGTGATATATTCCAAAGGATTAATCCGCACATCGAGAATTTTTAACTTCGGATCTTTGAGATTTTGCGCTACCCAAACCGGCGATACAAAGTCTATCTTAGTCTCAGATTTAGACGTGGCCATCAGGGGTGATGACGGTGCTAAGGTAAAGGTTAAAATGCAGAGGAGAACTAAAGTGAAAAAAGTAAGGGGACGGCTTTGAAACCGTCCTAGGGATAGACCCTTCCCTTTAGGCATTTTTGGTTTCATGATTCAGTGTCAACGAGGAATATCAAACGATGATCACTATAGGGCTTTGATTAGCTTTATCCAAAAATTTAGGTATAACGTGATATTTTTTTGGCAGCAAGTCGTCAACTAATTATTAATTTCCTCTTGACTGTTGATCTCCTTGGGTGTCTCTAATAACTGTTGCAACCAAATATGAACTAGGAAATATCAGGCGATCGCTAAAAGCCAAGCGGCAAGGATGTCACTGGGAATCTGATCACCACAACTACGGGAGCCAGCAATGCTCTAAAGTTGATAAATATCAATCTAACAAAAACTCAAAGCTTTACTATACAAGCTTTACAAGCATAAGTTGTTAATAGTTTTACATGACAGGTTCGGTAGACCCTTAAAGATTAGCTATTTTTCTGGTGATAGTAACGAGGAAAGGTTTCCAAGCAAGACTGATTAAATAACCCAATCCTGCCACTAAAATAATTGTCGCCCCTGAGGTGAGATTTAAACTATAGGATAACCATAAACCAACCAAAGTAAAGATAATTCCTAAAATAATCGCTAGGATCATCATTCCCTTCATATTTTTAACAAATTGTCCACTGATAGCGGCAGGAATAGTTAATAAAGCAATTACCATAATTAATCCTACCACTTGCATTACTGCCACAATAGTTAAAGCGGTTATTCCCATTAAACCTAAATAAATTATCTCCACGGGAATATTACGAATAATCGCAAAAGTTTCATCAAAAGATATGGCTAACAACTCCTTATAAAAGATACTAACTAAGGTTATAATTATTATATCTATTGATGCCATTATCCATAAATCATCCCTCGGTACAGTTAAAATACTACCAAAAAGATAACTCATTAAATCAGCTTTATAACCAGGGGTTAAATCAATAAAAATCACCCCAATCGCCATACCAATCGCCCACATCACCCCGATTAAAGTATCAGCTCTCTCCTGGATGCGACGCTGTAGAAAACCCATGCCTAATGCCGAAAAAAAGGTAAAAAATATCGCCCCCACCACAGGATTAATCCCGAAAAAATAACCGATTCCTATCCCTCCATAGGCAGCATGAGCTATTCCCCCACTGATAAAAACCACGCGATTAACTACTACCAAAGTACCGACAATCCCACAGGCAATACTAACTAATATTCCTGCGGCGATTGCATGGCGCATAAAATCAAATTGTAAGGCCTCTAGCATAGGGAATTATGAATTATGAATTATGAAGTTGCGTGTAGAGTGTGGGGAGCTTTTTCAGTAAACAATAAACTAAAAACTCACATCTGATAACTGATAACTGATAACTGATTATTGATAACTCTCAATTACTTGACGAAAATCGCTTTTTTGTTTGACTCCGCGCATTTCCTTGACTAATTCCCGATCCTTAAAGAATTGTACCGTGGGAGTCCCGGTTACTTGACCCATTTTGGCAATTTCTGGGTCAGCTTCGATGTCAATTTCCACAAAATAAATTTTGCCATCGTACTCATCGACCACTTTATCTAAAATCGGTTTCAGGGTTTTACATGGGCCACAGGTGGGAGAAACATATTTTACCATTAACAAGCGATCGCCATCGTGGAATAATTTCCGCAAAGCATAACCTCCAACGTGACGGGTTTTGTTAATATCAAAAGTTTCCTCCGTATCGGCCGGGGTTTCGCTAACGGTTTTCGTCTCGTAATGTTCAGAAGTGGCTGATTGACGGTATTCTTGGATTAAATTATGCTCCGATAACCATCTTTCTGCCAATAACGCCGCCATACACCCCGTACCTGCGGCGGTGATGGCCTGACGGTATTCGTGGTCCTGTACGTCTCCTGCGGCAAAAACCCCCTCAACGCTGGTAGCAACAGTCCCCGGTTTGACTTTCACATAACCCACCTCGTCTAATTCTAGTTGTCCTTGGAAGAGGGAAGTATTGGGAGTGTGACCGATGGCATAAAATAACCCTCTAACGGCTAATTCACTGATTTCTCCCGTTTGCGAGTTTTTAATGCGTAATCCTGCCATTTTACTGTCTGTACCGAACACATCCACTGCTTGGGTGTGAAAATGAACGGTAACTTTCGGATTATTTAACACCCGGTCCTGCATTGCTTTCGAGGCACGCATCGCTTCCCCGCGAATTAATAAATGGACGTGGGAGCCGTATTTAGTTAAATATACGGCTTCTTCTGCCGCCGAGTCACCGCCACCAATGACAGCGAGGTTTTCCTCTCTAAATATCGGTGTAGCACCGTCACAGATAGCACAAGCGGAAATCCCGTTACTCCAGAATTGGGCCTCGCTGGGTAATCCTAAGCGTTTGGCAGTGGCTCCCGTGGCGATAATAATACTATTGGCCTTAACTTCCCGATCCGTGGAACGAATGGTAAAAGGACGCTGACTTAAATCCACCGAGATAACATCTTCGGTATAGCATTGGGTCCCCCATCTTTCGGCCTGTTCCTTCATTCTTTCCATCAGCTTCGGACCGGTGATTCCTTCGGGAAAACCGGGGAAATTTTCTACTTCTGTGGTGGTCATCAATTGTCCTCCCGGAATGCCTCCCGCTTGGAAACCCTCAAACATCAAGGGTTTTAAGTTCGCACGCGCCGCATAAATCGCCGCCGTATATCCCGCGGGTCCCGAACCAATAATGACTAAATTCTCGACAGTCATAACCGTAAATGCAACTCATAACGACTACGCTTTTTAGTATAACAGATAATGTCGGGTGGGTTAGACGACGATAAGTTAGATAGTTTACCTTAATATTTTTCGTTACTGACTCTACCAGTGGGTGAAGTCTGCTGCAAATTGAGATAGGGATAACAGTTTAATGCGGGTATCTTGAGCGACTTTTTGACGCATTTGAGCGGTATTATAACCCCAATCGGCTAAATATAAGCCCACATCGTTTAAATCTGCTTGTTGCTCCACTAATTCCAACGCATCGAGACGATCCTCGACGAACCACAAATTAGCGGGAGATTCCGGTAAATCAGCCAGTATTTGTTGAATAGCGACGTATTTCGGCTGTTTAATTTCCTTGCCAATTAATCTCGCTCCCGGAAAATCAATTGCTACTTTTTGTAACAATTGCTTGACAAAACGACTTTCTTTTGTAGTGATGATATAAACCAAAAAATCCGAGTCTAAAAGAGAGGCCAGGCGATCGATCGCGGGTTGATAAAATTGATGTAAAGTTAACCAAGACTCTATATCCGACTCAATCCATCGATCCCGAAGACTATCAAGAGCATTTGAGAGAACTTTTTTCGCTATTTTCTCCCTTTCTAGCAGATTTTGCCGAATTGACGGCCAATTATTTAAAGCTTCCCCGTCGGGAATACCGAGAACAAGCGATCGCAACAGTAAAGGCATTTCCCAACCGGTTTCGATAACGGGACGAAGTTGCGAAAACCTAGGAAAAAAATCCTCGGGAATTATTTCTGGCCAAAGGGTTTCATAGGTGCGTTTGCTAATCTGAAAATACTCGATCATGCCATCACAAAGAACACCATCAAAATCGAGTGCTAGAATGCGGGGGGATTGATTCATAAATGCTGGTTTAATCTCAATAATGGCAGTATAGCGCAGGGAAAATTAAAAAGTTGTCTGGTACATCATGCTATTAGGTGTTCATCGCTTCATCGTTAATATAACATAGCTGTCTGATGATTTCTGTAACAGAATTTTTCAATCCCTCTACATGAATCCAACCCACATAAGTAGTCATGCAAAATTAATTACCCAAATAAAAAATTAAGAAGTATAATATATGAAGAAACGAAGTAGCAGGAAAATACAATGAGATTTATTAGAGACCTAAACCCCGAGAGCC
>SFBI01000158.1 GCA_007095845.1 Microcystis aeruginosa Ma_MB_S_20031200_S102 | reverse complement strand
TATTCGGGATTATTACCCTGATTTACAAATTGAAGACATTCGTGCTTGTCTGCAATATGCTATCGCTTTAGTAGCGGCTGAAGACATTAAACTCGTGTCGGCTTAATAATAAAATTTCTCCTCGATCAAGACGTTTACGCAATCACTGCGAGATTTCTAATTGATGCTGGACATGATGTGGTTCTTGTTGCTCAGCTTGAACTCATGAGTTTCTCTCCTATGTCTGTTCAATAAGTTTTTGCGGCTGTCTAACGGTGAAGTGCAGCGGCGGCAGATAACCTCTAACTCAGCACCAGCAGCTTTCGTCCGCTGCCACGCAGTGTTAGGTGGCTGGCAAGAACATCAACAACCTACTCCAAAAGAGCTTTAGGGCTAACTTTAGGGCTAACTGCAAACTCTAGCTGTGAACGGTAGAAACAAACATCGAACTCCATAAAAAAATTCACCTGCCCCAGAATGAGCGGAACATTTGTAGCCTGTGTCCAAGCAAAAACCAGTTGAATAGGCTCAAACTGCCCAACGACGGCTTGGGCAAGCACGACACGCGCCTCGTACTGAGCCAAATTTCCTGTCAAACTCAGTGCTGTTGTTTGTCCTTCCCAATTGTATCCAAGCTCGACCCCTGTTGAATACGGCAGCACATTAACACTTGCACCAGTGTCCAGCAGTCCGGATGCTGCAATAGAAACCTGTTGATGAACCAGGGTGAATGGCAAGTAGGGGCGAAAACTAGCTTCACCTAAAGTGGCATCGCCAGCAAGAAATGGATACCGCTCGGTGTTAGGCATGGTTTTGAGCTTTGGTAGCCTGTAGCGCTTTTAACATTGTATCCGCAGCCTCATCCGCGCCATAGGGAGACCATACTGGATAAGCTTGTTCAGGCTTAATTAGCTCGGTTTCCTGCTGGGCTAGATCAGAGATCAGAAACTGCATAATGTAAAACTTGTCTGAGCGGCTCAGTTCTCTTAATGTCGCGATTAATTTTGATGAAACCATATACTCGTGAAGCTAGGGTTACTTTTCTATTGTAGTCGCTCCAGTCCGGGGCAGCGGTATTAGCTGATTGTACCTGATGCGTTTCATTTTTGAATCGGCGGAGTTTGTACCATAAAAAAATTATGAGAGTTGAGCTATTTCTCGATCATGATGATGGGATATTTCTTGGTACAGAGACTTTGCAATGCTTTGATATGTTTTGGCAAGGTCATCACACTTCACTACTCGAAAAAGGGTAAATATAACTTGTCCAAAAATAGGATCTTCGTCGATCGCTAAAATCACCCTTAGCTTTTGCGAAACCTTCAACGTGTACAGAGAAGATTCATATCCATTTAGTCCTGATAACAGAGGGAAGCGATGAAGCTTACGATAAACGTGCTTTTTTTGAGTTGGGAATAGACTGGCACAATCATTGATTTTTTTGACTGTTATAGCTTTGTCGTCTTTGCCCAGTTGGTCAAGAT
Source organism: Microcystis aeruginosa Ma_MB_S_20031200_S102 (assembly GCA_007095845.1). Lineage (GTDB taxonomy): Bacteria > Cyanobacteriota > Cyanobacteriia > Cyanobacteriales > Microcystaceae > Microcystis > Microcystis aeruginosa_D. Next base: position 7,066 of record SFBI01000158.1, on the reverse strand, counting down.
ACTTTTCAAATCCGCTCGTTGACTCAATTACAATGTCCACGATATGAACCGCCTATCTATGATAACTGCTGACACTTAATCTCTAGCATAGCAATAAAATCCTTTTACTATAGTAGAATGACGTAGATCGCACCGTTACATTTGATTAACGCACCCTACAAGATCGATGATCGCACTGTTATGAGTTGATTGATGTTGGGTTTCCTTGCGTCAACCCAACCTACGGGCGAGGCGATCGCACTGGGCAGTTTGAAGAAACGTTTTAGGCGGTTTAACTTGATTGGGCAATACGCTCTCGACAATAATCCGCACCCTCGTACCCGCCGCTAGATTTAAGGGAGCATCGGGTTGAAGAGCTATACCATCAAATACGGCTTCGAGTTCTTGGAGCATTATCCTTGACAGGCTATGGATTGTTTCTAGTATAACCTCTTTGATGTGAGGATTAAGCGTTCAATCTATCAATAATATGATTCCACTGCCATCCTCTGTTTCCCGAAAAATCAACCATGCGACCCTCACCAAACTGATTCCACTCGGTTCTTTTTACAAAACTGGGCAAGTGTCCACGGGGAGCGTCAAGACTAAAAATTAACGCATTATCGGAAATTACTGGACTTTGTGAACCAACTCTTGGTGGTCCTTGCTTATACCAACCAACCTCTTTACAAAAATCTGACCAGACTTGTGGCTTTGTCTTATAAAGATTGTCTAATCCACCCCAACTCTTATAGATTTCATATTGAACACTCAATCCAAAGTGATTTTTTGAAAAATTAGTCCATAATTTGTCAATGATCTTAATATCATCAGATGCACGAAACGAAAAGTCTTGATCAAGCCTTCTCGTTTCTACTATTTTAATTTTTTCAAGGAGTTGATTAGTTTCTTGATCAGCTTCTTTCCATTGTTTTGCTGAAAGTAGAGACTCAAGTTTTTCGTAATTAATGCTTAAGGGTGATCCGTGAGACATTGCATTTTCTCCTCTTTGTGATTAGACCTGCTTTTGAAATTTGGTAGAGTCTGTCAGCCTAACGGTTTAGTTCACCTGCTTTCAGCAGTTTTGGCTTATCACCGATCGCTTCATCAAGTCAGGTGCAACGGTGTGTTATGCCCCAATAGCTTATCAATTTCTTGTCTTTGCGATCGCTGATCGGCGATCGCACTAAAAACGAGGTTGCTGACACTGAATGCTAGGATCTAAAATTCGAGTATTGAGGCACATCCGATATATAATCGATTCATTCCTCATTCTTTGCATATCTAGTTTAGATTTTTCGATTTTACCATCCGTATAACCCCAATCATAGCAGTTACGACTGCGTTCATTTTCTGATGTATTGTTGTGTGTACCTCCATTAAAACCTGCCGACCAACCACTGGAGTAGGCTGTTTTCATAGAGGAATTATTTTGGCAACTTCCACGTCGATTGGAAGATTGTGCTTGTATTCCCAAGTTGCTATTTCCGGCTAATACAGAAGTCATGATAGTTGTAGTTATCAATAATTTATGAAATCTGTTCATGATTATTTCCTTGGATGTAATCCCGCATAACGTTCCTGTTGAGCGGCTGCCAGTAACTTTTGCATCACCTCCAAGATCTCTTTTCAGTCCGCTCCAACAGGGTTGTTATACGGCATAGTTGACGCAGCTAAACACGACAATATCGACTACATAATTTATCGGAGTTTATTGATTCTTTCTATCAATAAACGGATTTGCTCCGGTTTATTACGAAACCATTCTGTTGACCAAATTCGATGAATACGCCAACCTAGTCTTTCAAGCACTTGTTGTCTTAGACGATCTCGATCTCTTGCTGTAGACGAACTATGATATGATGCGCCGTCGCACTCAATCCCCAATAAAAATTCTCCTGGACGACTGTTATGAGCAATGGCTAAATCAATTCGATATCCTGAACATCCAACTTGAGTACGGATTATATATTCTTGTAGCAACGAATGCTGTCTTATAGTGTGATATACATCTTCTTCAAATGGTGAATCAAAGTGAAGACTATCAGTGTACGAGTTACCTTGTAGGCGTTCACCACCACTTGCTGCATATTCTAAATAGTCACGTAACAATCTTACGCCTTCACTTTGGGTGCGTGTTATATCAATATCACCAGCAAGTATAGAAGAAACTAGAGTGATTTTGCTCTTGGCTCGTGTGACAGCCACATTCAGTCGTCGTTCTCCACCTTTCTTATTGAGTGGACCAAAATTCAGAGATAGTTTGCCTTGAGGATCACGGGCATATCCAACGCTTAGTAAAATTACATCTCGCTCATCACCCTGCACATTCTCCAATGCTTTGAGAAAAAATTGAGGCGAGTTATCACGGCAAAAATCTTCCAAGTTAGGGTAATTTCCTCCCAAAATCTCTATCTGCTCCTGAATAGCATCAGCTTGAGCTTCGCTAAACGCAATGATTCCAAGAGACTGATTAGAAGACTGTTGGACATGCTTTAACACTAACTGAGCAACGATTGCTGCCTCACGTTGGTTATCTCTACGTCCGCCACGATCGTAAACGCCATCGGGAACGTGCTCAAACCACACTCCCAAATCCGGATTTTGAATAGGATTGGGAAATGTAACTAATTGAGAGTCATAAAAATGAAGATTTGAGAAGGCGATTAATCGCTCATCTTGGCTACGATAGTGCCACTTCAGTGTACGCCCAAACATAAAGTTTGAACATTCATCTAAGATACTTTCATAGCTCGCATCGTTTTCATCATCTATGTCTTCCTCATTGTCACCCGTTGAGAAAAATGACGTGGGCGGAAGTTGTTTTCTATCACCAATCACAATGACCTGATCAGATCGGATAATCGAAGAAACAATATCTTCAGTCCGAAGTTGAGAAGCTTCATCAAAAATGAGAACGTCAAAATGAATCACATTCGGATCAATATATTGACTAACCGATAATGGACTCATCATCCAGCAAGGCTTTAGAGTTTTAGCTATATTTTGAATTCCCTTTTGTTTATCATTAAGAAGTTTGCGGATCGGTAAATGTTGTCTTTTCTTAGTTGCTTCTTTTTTCAACCTCGGCAACTCAGATTGAGCAATTGAAGTTCTCTCAAAGCTCTGCCAGTTCTCTGCATGAAGGCGTTTCAAGCGTTCTCTAGCAACATCCAACTGATCGTAGTCAAGTCTAGCAAACTCCCTGATTTGACGTTCATGTACCTCAAGTCTAAAGTTCTTCAACTCAGGTTTTCGAGCAAGAATTGAATCAAGACAAGTTTGGTAAATCAGCTTTTCTAGAACTGGGAACCAAAGCTCAGAGTCCAGTCTGCTGCTACGCAAAGCATCTAAAAACTTCTTACAGCCCAGATTTTCGAGTTTTTCACAAGTTTCTCTGTAAGTTAACCATTCTTGGAAGTAAGGCAGCTCAGACTGAGCTACATCCAAAAACGTTTTCAAGTTATCAAAGGGGATTGTATGAGAAGATGAGTTGCAATCGGCAACATCATTTTCATCAAAATGTGATAGTAGAAAATCTAAGCCCTTCCGAATTTGATCGCGGTTCGATTCAAGTTGCTGAATGAATTGGGCAAGTTCACGCCGTCGGGAGGAAGAACTTACAACATTTTGAACACAATCAGCAGGAAGAGTATATTGCTGTAACCCAATCAGCCAGCTTAAAGCTTGTTCGATAGTCTGTAATTCTGATTGTTGAGAGATCTGTGGGTCAAATAAAGATTCAAAAACTTGATGAGCAAGATAGTTACTTTGGCCGAATTGATTTCTTACATATTGAACCTGTACAGCCTGTGCTAAATCACGTTTCAATTCATTGTGAGAAAGTGAATTCTTGGTAATACGCAACTTCTTTAGATATCTACGATCGCGCCAGTAGCTAGGATTAAAGATCCGAATAAACCAAAAGCGACTATACTTCTGATATCTTTCAGACAATCGAGGTAGCTCTGGAGAAAATAACTCAGAAGAGTATCTTTGTTTTAAGTGGGGTTCAAAATTTTCAATCACCTGAACATCAGCTTTCAATTTGGCAAAAGCGTTTTGTGCAATTGAAATATCTGTTCTAGTCCAATTTTCTGGTAGCTCTATTGGAGCCTTTAATACATGAGACAAGGCAGCATAGCAAGTCTCTGTAGACTCTAAATCCGACAAAGCATCGACTTGAAAAGTTGATTGAAGCTGTCGATTAATATTTTTACTTAAAACTATTGCTTGCTGAAACTCTTCGATTTTTTCTCTCAATTCTAATTCAAGCTCAAATGAGTAAGAATTAAGAGAGCTTCTTGCCCAAATTGTTGTCTTCCCTCCATTGAAAAATAGTAGAAACTGAGCTAGCTGATTCAGTAAATTCTTTGCTTGCTGTAGTCGATCAAAAGACCATTGATTGAAATTAGGAAATATAACGTTAAGATCTGGAACCCTCTCTCTCTTCTTTCGCAAAAGTTCACTAAATAACTCAAAGGATGATTTATCCAGAGGCTTTTCCTTAGCGTGCAAACTTGCAAGATATGAGCTAATAGATTGGCGAGTCGATACTAGTTGAGCAAAAAAGTTACTATGATGTTCCCTGTCAGAATTTTGGGCAATATCTTCAATATAATTAATGGTTTTTGATAAATCTTCTACAAGTTTCCGCTTATCGGTAGTGCCACTATGGTGAAGGTTCAAGCACATATGATTTAAACCACACTCAACCATGCGCTGATAAACTACTCGAAGTGCAGTATCCTTCTCTGCGACCAACAAAACTGATTTTCCAGTGCCAATCAGTTCAGCGATCATATTGACGATAGTTTGACTCTTACCTGTTCCTGGTGGACCTTGAACGAAAAAGCTAGAACCATCCTTTGCCGCCTCAATTACGACTTGTTGGCTAGAATCGGCATCAAGAATTTGAAATATTCGTTCAGGCTTAACTTGTGAATCTAAAGCTGATGCAGGTAGAGGCTCTTTGTAATTTGCTTGGTAGGCACTGAGGTTGCCAGTAATTGCTTGCAAAATTGGATGAGCAAAAATCCGGGTTTCATTTTCAATAATGTCCCGAACTATTGCAGCTTTGGCATAAGAAAATAGTGATAGAAATACGTTTTCTTTGATTTCCCAGGTCTTTTGTTCTGTCAAGAGCTTACGAATCTGGCTAATTAATTCACTGTAAGCCATTTCTTGGATCGCTTCTCCTTCTGGAAGCTCAATTCCAAAGGTTTGCTTTAACTTTAGTAACAGAGTTGGATTAAGGACAATATCTTCTTCCAAAATAGAGATCTTATACACATCTCGTCTTGGCTCTTTAGTCAACTCTATAGGAACCAGGATAAGCGGCGATGTCAAAGCTTCATCTGGTTTATCTTTGTCATACCAAGTCAGTGTTCCAAATGCCAAAAATAGACTATTTACGCCCTTTTCTTCCAATGAAAGTCGCGCTTCACTGCGTAATTTCTTGAGCCTTTTTAATTGCTCATTACCTTGTTGGCGAGTTCTCAATCCAACAGGATTTCTTGCTGCCGTTGTACTAGCCTGTCTGGGCTGGACAATCGCTTGAACGTCACTGTCCGCTTGAAAATACAGCACCTGTCTATCTTCAGTTATGTGCTTGAAGAGAATTCCTGGCTGTTCTGTCAGAATTTCTAGCGATCGAGGACTATCCTGCCGAAACTTAATGAGAGGATTCCGTCGCCCCAGATCTGCCAGCCCAGCTTTCCACTTTGCAATTTTTTGAGCAAGGTTCTGCTGAGAGTCTAAATCTGGCTGCCACATTCTAGGTTTTCTCGTAAATAGGTGTTTTGCTCAACATTTTAGCTATTCTTTTCCGTGAGTGCCTCCTCCAGATCTCTTTTCTACAGCCATCGGAAATTTTACAAGTCCTGCCGTATAACTATATATTATGCGGAAATTTTCTGTATATCACGCTAAATACACATTTTTTTAAGAATCTTTCCGTATATTACGCTCAAATGGAGTGATCGCAAGAAGTTTTCCGTATAATATTACGATAAGCGTGTTATGCCGATTAGCGTACTCTTTTATGAACCCTCCCCCACCCCGAAAACTCCTAGACGTAGTGCGAGAGACGATCCGCCCTACCGCATTACTCCTACCGCACCGAACAAACATATCTGGACTGGATTAAGCGTTATCTGCTCTTCCATCAGGAAAAACATCCCCGTGAGATGGGAAAAGAAGAGATCAAGTCCTTTTTGAGCCATCTTGCCGTTGATAAAAACGTTGCCGCCGCCACCCAAAACTAAGCCCTCAAAGCCATCCTTTTCCTTTATCGGGAAGTTCTGAAAATTGAACTGGAAAATATCGGTGCATATTTACGGGCAAAAGGTCACAAACGTCTGCCCACCGTCCTCACCAAAGAAGAAGTGCAAAATGTCATCAAGCACCTCAGTGGCGTAGAGCATCTTATCGTTCAACTCCTTGATGGTAGCGGGTTGAGATTGACTGAAGCCCTCAATTTGCGCGTCAAGGATGTAGATTTTGCCCAAAATCAACTGATTATCCGCGATACCAAAGGCAAAGAAGACCGCGTAACCCCCCTACCCCAACGCATTCAAGCCCCTCTCAAAGAACATTTCCAAACTGTACAACGCCCACATGGACAAGACTTGGAAAGAGGTTACGGTTCTGTTTATTTGCCCTACGCCCTGGCGCAAAAATATCCAACAGCTGACCGTGAATGGATTTGGCAATATATTTTTCCGTCCTACACCCTATCCCAAGACCCGCGTTCCGGCGAAACTCGCCGCCATCATCTCCACGAAAGCACCATCCAAAAAGCTCTCAAACAAACCGTTCAGCAATCCGGCGTGCCTAAGCGACTCAGTTGCCATACCTTTCGCCATAGTTTCGCTACCCATTTACTGCAAAATGGCTATGATATTCGCACCGTTCAAGAATTGTTAGGTCATAAAGATGTGAGGTTGTTGGCAAAAAATACAGCAACTATTGGCTCTTCGTTACCCTTTATGCTAAATCAACAGACAAGATGCCAAGATAACATACTTCTAACCCAAAAATTCCGAAAGTTTCTAAAGCCATAGGCTCTCCGTTTTATTAGTTTAAG
>SFBI01000157.1 GCA_007095845.1 Microcystis aeruginosa Ma_MB_S_20031200_S102 | reverse complement strand
CTGGGGACGATTTGCTTGAATACAGTGGAATGTACGATTAGGGAGGGAAGTTATTGTTTTTCTAAGATAACTCGACCGACCCAACTGCAACAAAAAGCGTTAGATTTATTGGGAGTTTCTCTGATTTGTACCCAGTAACGGGGCGCTGGAAATTCTTTTAATCTCTTTTACAGCACAGGTTATGGCTTTTTGTCAACGGGGAAGTCCAGATATAGTTACTATCCATCGTGAGCTCAGCGTTCGACTGAGCGTTCGACAAAAGCTCACGCGGCGGTTCGACAGGCTCACCGTCCGCTCGTGTTAGTGAGCTTGTCGAACTACTGAGCTCGCCGAACGTCCGAAGTCTCACGCCGAGGTCCGAACGGGTGTGGGATTTTACCGGTTTTGAGGTGGCCAATTACCTAACTTTCAGGGAAAAAGTGCCTCAATTTTCCCCCTCATCACTCCCGTGCCTGGTACTTTTTGTCAATCAAAAAGTCTAAAAGTCTTACCCAACAAGGTTTTTATCATTATTCAGCAAGCCCTAGTTAAGATAGCGTTTCCTAAGCTAGTGAGGTACACCTATTTTTCTTCCCTTTTGCCTTTTGCCTCAAACCCATAACTTTTGTAACTCAGTAGACTGAAAACCGCTATATCTTTTGGTATTAACCTGTTTGTGCATTAAGTCTCTCCCTAGCTAGTTTTAGTCGTAGGCTCTCTCAGGGAATTTTATTTTAAGTTAATTATTTGCATAACAGTTCCCGAAGAGCCGTACTTTTTTAAATCGTTGGAGTTGGCAGTTTCATTACAAAAATGTTGCGGTTGCGATCATCGACCCGTTCATAAGAAAAATCATCTACCCCATCTAACACCAAAAAAATCCCTAACCCCCCATGGGGTCGCTGAATCAAAGAACGGTTTAAATCCGCCTCCGTGGGTAAATGATGGGTCGTTGGATCATAAGCCACAGCCGTATCTTCCAGAGTGATAATTAACTGTTCATCTGTTAACTGAGCTGTGACAACAATATCCCCCGTTAATCTCGATTGTTGATAGCCATGGATAATAATATTGGAAGCCATTTCATCCACCGCTAATCGTAGTTTATAAACCGCTTTTTTCCCTAAACCCGCCTCTGTCGCCGCAGCCATGACATACTGGGCGATCGACGCAAGGGAATCTAAGGTTCCCGGAACAGTAAGAGTTTCCATTGCGTAATTTGTCCTTGGCAAAATAGGTAGAGAATTAATGGATAATGGATAGTAGATAGTTGATAATTCAACAAGTTTTGAAAAAATGCTGGGTTCTTCGGTTTGTGCTATGTAATGAACGGGGGTGTAAGGGATGGAACCCTTGTAGAAAGAGGCATTTGGCGATTTTGGTCAATTGTTTTCGATCTAGAGCGAACTAATCAATTAAGTCCCTTGCCAGATAAAAATTTAGTCGATTTATGCGACCGAATCGAACCATACCAAGTAACGAAGAACCCAGTTTTTCTTCTTTATTTTTGCGAATAAAAGCTGAGATTAAGCAAAAATAATCTGAAAGACAGCGTCGTTGAAGTCGAAGTCGCTAACACCTAAATTACCAGGTAAATCTTCAAATCCGAAGACATTGTTACCATAACTCCGTAGATGCTCAACCCCGTCAGGATTAGCTACACCAAAGCTAAAGTAAGCAACTTCGTGGGTCCAGAAATTATCAACCGTGGCGGCAGTATTTTGGCTATTTATATCCAAGAACTTGGCAATACCCTCTGCTAAGGTATCCCCAGGCTCTAACAGGTTGCCACCATTAGCAATAACGAAGGGGGCGTAATATTCCCCACCGTTAATCAACACATCGCCAAATTGTGCTGCGGAAGTATTTTTATTGGTATCCCCTTCAGCCCCTAGACGAAGAAGAACATCAGTTTTGTATTGACCCAACGCGGAAGAGGCATAGCCAATATCGCCAGGATTGAGTAAGTCCTCGATGGAGCCATTGCCATTAGCATCGTTAATATCAATCACTGCTCCTTGTGCATTCGCTAATCTGTAAAAACCGATGAGGTTGTCGAAGAGAGCATTGGTTAGATTGGGGACTTGCTGATCAAGGCTAACAGTAGATGTGTTGCCAATTTTATAGGTCAAACTGCCAAGGTTGCCGTCGGATTGAATAGGAGTGAAGTTAATCTTGGTACCAGCCTCACCCGGAATAGAAATTAAACCACCAGGATTGCTAAGGCTACCCCCAGAAATAGAATCAGAAATATAAGCCCCTTCGCTGGCACCAGGCGTATTGGTGTTTGGGCCCAGATACTTCATAATACTACTTCCACCAAAGTTAGAGACATAAAACTCCGTAGCCCCGTCATCATTTAAGTCAAAAAGTCGTACTCGAGAGCTAATATCGAGTTCATTACTACTATTGTCAACAAAGTTCACATCTAGTCGTTGACCAGTAGGACTATACTGTGCAATCGTAGTTGGTGGTAGTCCAAAAGTAGGACCGGAAAACGTACCATTGTACAGATTTCCCACTTTATCAAAGGCAATACCCGACGGAATCAACTGAGCAATATCTGAAGCGATAAAGGTTTCTGCTAGTTTGGTGTCTGGATTATATTTAATAACCTGATTGGTACTAAACACACCGCCAATGTAAAGATTTCCGTCACGATCAAATTCCATTAGGGCGGCAGACAAAGGGGTACTTGTGCCAGGTATAAAGGCAATATGGTCAAGTAATGTTCCTGTTTCAAAGTCGTAACGCTTGACCCCATCCCCTGTCAGACTGCTGACATACAAGCTATAGTCATTGGTTCCATCTTGGCCAATAACGACCTCTTCAGGTGTGTCGGGGGTCGTTCCATTGAGGAAATATCCCTGAAAATTCCCGCTGACATCATACTTTTTAACACTATTAGCTCCTTGATCATTGATGTAGACTAAGCCATCTGGCCCGAGAGTCAAACCAGAGGCAACCGTTATATTGGCATCCCCCAGTCCCGCCGAAATGAAAATGCCATCAAAAGAACCATCGACGTTGTAACGATTAATCGTACTCAATCCAGGAGTATAAACTTTCCTGAACCCAAGGTCGCTATAGCCATCGGTTCCTGCTTTATCAGGCTGATAATCGACGATGGCAAAGTTATTAACACTGGCAACTAAAAGTGAATCACGGAGTAGAAAATTCAAACCAGTCATAGTTGATCAATCCTGTTTAATGTGAATTGTGACGATAAATTTGGCTGAGAAAACCAAATTAGAGAAGTTTGGAAAAAATCAAGCGATGCCTCGCATCCGAGCAGACTCTCGCTTTCCGCAAGAGTTATTACCGGCCAATTCAAGAAGGGTGAAAAGCTTTATAGCGGTTTTCAGTTTGATAAGGTATGGTAAATCCCTTGATAGATCGGCGTTTCAGCGTTTCAATCGGGACTCTCTTCTGTGAAAACCGCTATACATGGCAAGCTATTTCCCATATTTATTGGATCGGTACATACACACTTCAGCTTTCGCAAAGGAAAACTACTAATTACCCGTAACGCTACCGATTCTATCGCTTTAATAACAAGTTGTCGAGATTCGGTGTCACACTAAATCCGGTTATTAAACATTACCGAAAATTCCCTTAAGCTTCTAATTCATTATCTTAAGTTTAAGGATGTTCCAGTTCCCTAAACTTTTGCTTGATTCATCTTTACATCTGATACTAAATCCGTTGAGTATAGGTAACATATCAGGATAGGCAAAAGGCGTGAGGCTTCGGCCGTGAGCTCAGTCGAACGCTGAGCTCACGGCCGAAGCCTCACGCCGAAGCCTCACGCCGAAGTCCGAACGGCAAGAGGCAAAAGGGGGAATAAATAATCAGTTTTTAATAACTGGATTGAGTATGACAACGCCGAATTGAGACTCTCTTAGGTTTAGTGGGTAAAATGTATTCTAACTGGACTTCCCCCATACATAAATACTAGAAAATTAACAAAACCCTTACTGCAGGTCGCGTCTAAGAAAAAATTGAAAAGAGGCTACTGGGTACATTTTTCCCTTGAAAATGGACGTTCGGCGATGCTCAGACGTTCGGCGATGCTCAGACGTTCGGCGATGCTCAGTCGAGCCGTCGAGCCGCTGTACCGTTGACTGTATCTGGAGTAGAGCGATTCCGTAGAGTTGGCTGTATAGTGATCGCTAATTTGATCTTAACAGATAGTGTCATTAATCTCTAGAGTAAGGGATTACCTTTGTAGCCATGTTTTTGCTGGTTTTCTGCCCCGAAACAAAACAAACGATAGAAACAATAATGGGAGGGACTTTCAGTTAATTATTTATTAGTAGTTGATAATCTTCAAAAATGTTGCTGTACAAGGATCGACTTAAGACTTTTGCAAGAGGTCTAATGATCTAAAGGTCAAATTTGAAAATTTTTGCCTCAAACCCTATCTCCGTAAGAACTTCAGGATTTTGTGTCCAGTAGTTCATTAGTATTTTATTGCTTTAACTCAGGCTCTGTAAGACTTTTAGCCATAGCTAGTATGTTTATAAGGGGGAAGTCCAGCTATAAATTTCCACGTTCGGCTCTTCTAGGTTCTGTGTGAGCATGGTATAATAGTAACACAGAACAGGAGGTGGGTTATGTGGATAAATTTTGATCAACTCCTCGATTTACAAAATGTAACAGTGGTCAATTATCAAAAAATTGCTCAGACAATTTTCCTAAAGCTTGCTCTTTTAAATGAAACAATTGAATGTCCAAATTGCTATCAAACCTTAGACAGAATCAATCAGACAGAGTATAATCTAGTCAGAGACTTGTCAATATTAGGTAATCCAGTATATTTAGAAGTACCACGCCGTCAGTTTCATTGTCAAAAGTGCCAAAAGTATATCAGCGAAAGACTGAGTTTTATGAGATTAAGACAGCATCATACAATTCGCTATGAATCGATGATTTATGAGAGAGTAAAAAATTGTAGCATCGAAGAAATAAGTCGAGAAGAAGGGTTAGGATGGGAAGAAGTTGAGTTAATATTTAATCACTGTGCTAAAGAACTAGAAAAGGAAGAGTGGGAAGCACCAGAACGAATAAGCTTAGATGAATTTAGTAACTTAAAAGGACATAAAGATTTCATAA
>SFBI01000156.1 GCA_007095845.1 Microcystis aeruginosa Ma_MB_S_20031200_S102 | reverse complement strand
TGTCTATCTTTTGGTATTAACCAGTTTGTGCCTTAAACCTTTTCCTGTATGGGTTTCAGCTATTTTTGGGCGTAGGCTCTCTCATCGAATTTTATTTTAAGTTAATTATTTGCATAACAATTCCCGAAGAGCCTTTTCTGTTAGTGATCGCAACTTTGGTTTTAATTCAAAATCGTCACATATTGGACAATTTCCTAGCTCCGAAAAGCCATTCTATTATCCCCGGAGAGAAGCATCTGTCGGGAAATGTAAATTCCCCGACAGCTTAGTATATTTTCTGACTGCTATTTTTCGATTTTATTGGTGAGAGTTCCCACTACATCAATACCGAGGGTTTGATGGACACTGGCGAGGAATTGGTTAAGGATTTCGGGATAGACTTTGATCAGGGTAGCGAGGGATTTACCATCACCATTGTCAACGATATTAACTCGATCGAGGTGTAAGCGTTTAGGAATTTTAATCGCTTCTTCTAGGATAGTTTCTAACTGTTGAATCAAGAAAATTGCTTCTGCTTCACTGCCGGTATTTTGCCAGACTTCTGCAAATAATTCATTAACCAAAGCTTCAGCTTTAGCATTTTCTTCAAAAATTGCCGCTTCTCCTCTAGCGCGGAAAGTTTCGGCCTCCTGTTGCGCTTCTGCGGGTAAAACTTGATCTGCTTGGAGACGTAATCTTTCCAATTCTGCCCTAACCTGTTGCAATTTTTCCTCAACTATAGCACGTTTTTCATTAGCGGCAGCAATAGTTATTTCTTCTTCCGATTTTGCCTGTTGTTCCAGTTTTGCCTTTAACTTTCTCAACTCGTTTTCTTGCTCTAGAATGATAATTTGATCGCGGGTTTTAGCCACGGTTGCCTGTTCCTCACATTCCGCGACTATTTGTTCAGCTTCATTGAGGGCATTTGATTCAGCAATTTCAGCATCACGCATGACTAAAGCGATTCTTTCCCGTCCGAGGGAGTTAAGATAATCCACGTCATCGGCAACATTTTGAATTTTGAGAGTATCAATTTCTAAACCGAGTTTAAACAGGTCTTGACTGACGTTACTGGTAATACTTTCGGCAAATTTTAGGCGATCTTCGTTCACTTGTTCGGGGGTCATTGTTGCGACTACACCCCGCAGGTTTCCTTCTAAAGTTTCTTTAGCTACGCGAATAATTTCTTCTCGATCTCGGTCTAAAAAACGTTCGATCGCATTGCCGACTATTTCAGATTTAGAACTAACTTTCACGTTAGCAATGGCCACTATATTCAGGGGAATATTGCCCTTGGAATAGGCATTTTTAATCTCAATTCTGATCGGGGTTGTGGTGACATCCATGCGTTTAACGGTTTCTAAAATTGGAACACGAATCGCCCGACCCCCCGATACGACTCGATACCCCACATCCTGTCTATCTTTTGATTTGCGTTTCATCCCACTCAGGATTACTACTTCATTGGGTTTACAAATACACAAAAAAGAATTGATAAACCAAATCGCACCGATCCCAAAAAATATCAATAAAGCAATGGGAACGCTATTTAACAATAAATTACCAGCACTGTTGTTATTATTGTTGTCGTATTGGTTGGCGTTGATTTGGATGAGATAGGAATTATTTTGACTATTCATAGTTAGTTACCCTTTGGTTTAGAAGAAATTACAAATCGCCTCTGATGTACTTTTCCGCAATGACTAAAACTTTATTGTCCTGTAAATTGAGAATAAACGCTTGATCCCCGACATTAAATTGTTCTTCCCCTTCTGTTATCGCGACTATATCGATTAGACTATCCCCGACATTAACTCGTACTTTTCCCTTGCTATTTTTATCGAAGGGGATTTGAACAACTCCGATTAAACCGATGAGAGAGTGATGATCGACGATACTATTTACCTGTTGGTTGTAGCGTCTTAACTTGACTAAAATTAGGAGTAGAATAGCCAAACCAATACCTACCCCTAAAGAAATTAAAACGATTGTGAGCAGTTGATCATTCATAAGTTTAGTTATTTACCGTTATAGTTGCCCCCAACCTAATTACCGTTCACTAATTCGAGACTTCGGCCATTTCAATCACCCGATCAGCATTATCTTTGACCAAAAAATTTAAAGGTTTATTGCGACGAACTTTATACTTTAAGCGTCGTGATTCCACCCGCAGCAGAATTTGTTCTAAACAATCGTGATCAAAACAAACGTGACGATGACGATCCTTATAACCTGCGGTTGCTCCACCAACGATGTGCAGTTGGGTATTTTTCTTCAACTGATACCATAAACCCTGGGGTTGATCTCCCAAAGAAGTATGAGCAGCAGTCACAGCCGGATTACTAGACATATAAAATGGGTCAATTATATTATTACCCATCGTCTGCTCGTAATTGTAATAGTAATGGAGGGGGACATCGGCCGTGGGTAAATTTAAAAGTCCTTCATAAAATTGTCGGGCTGTCTCCAAATCTGTCACCATGATTGTATGAACTTTTGGGGCGCTAGTTAGAAACATCCACATGGCTAAGGCATAAGCGGCCAGAAGCATAACCATAATCCCCTGGGTGGACAGGAGAGTATCAAGGGGTAGGAAAGCGCCGAAGAAAAGATGATTTATCAACACTGATGTGATCCTATTGCCTAAGAATTTCTATCATTCCCTAATTATAATCACGACCCTGAAACTTAAGTGAACAGGATGAGGAGTGACTAAGTTCGTACATTTGTATTAAAATGCTCCCTATCCAGTTTAAATGGGCTGCAATTTACCTCAAATTCTCCTATGGGATGAATAAATGATGAGATGATGACATTGGGGACGGAAATATGAGGAATTAGCGGAGATGAAAGCGTATATTGGAACTAGAGCCATCCCTAGAAAAGTGAGCTACTGTTATGAATTCTTTTGCGCTTCCCGTCTTTCTGCAATCAGGTTTAACCCTACTGGCATTTTTAGTGCTGGTTATCCTGATGGCCTAAATTTTAATCCGTCTGTGACTTCGATCGGGTAGGGGCCGATCGATAGCGCAGACTAAATCTTGATAGACAGTTAACAGCTGTTCAGCGATCGCTGACCAACTATATTGATTTAAGACTAAATCCTTGGCATTTTTCCCCCTTTGTTGACGAATTTCAGGATTAGTGATGGCCGTTGCTAAAGCATTAGTTAAATCCTCAAGCTGACAAGCTGTCACCCATCCCGCGGCCGCTGCCGTCACCGCAGGATGCAGATCCACCCGGTCCGAGATCACCACAGGAATTCCGGCAGCCATAGCTTCGGCAACCGCAATGCCAAAATTTTCATAGTAGGAAGGTAAAACAAATAAATCGGCCCTAGCGAGGAGGCTATTTTTGACTTCTCCGGTAACAAATCCAGTAATTGTCGTATTTTTGCTCAATATTGACCGCTCGATCTGATTTTTAATCTGATTTTCGTACTCCCGGTTCTGGGGATTGCCTCCTGCTAAGACAAAATGAAAATCTAGACCCTTTTCTAACAACCTTTCTAAACTGGGCAGCAATAAATCTAGACCTTTTTTCGGATCAAGACGGGACATATAGAGAATGATCGGTTTATTTTCGGGAAGATCAAAACCCGTTACTGGTAAAGCTTGTGAGTTAAAAAAATCTACCCCTAGGGGGATGACAATATCCTTAGTTTTTATATTAAATCTTTCGGCAGTTTGACACTCCTGCTCACTGGTGAAATGAACTGCGGCTGCCGCCGCTAAATTGGGTTTTTCGAGAAAATTGGCATATATTTGTTTAAGTTGCCGCTTTTTTTGCAAATCTGCTGGATCGAGAGTGCCTAGGGGACGGAGAATATAGGGCAGTTGACGATAACGAGCGATCGAAGCTGATATACTGCTCACTGGGGAGAATAGAGCATGAATATGGGCGATATCGTAATCTTTCGCCCTATTAGCCAACCAAGTAAACAGATCAAGGGAAAATTTATAGCGCCGAAAGGGAGAACAGCGAAAATAATAGATTTGATAGCCATTTTGACTAACAGGGACCCCTAAAGGTACATCTAGGGGTGCTTGTCCCGTGTCACCATTGGAATCGGTGGTAATAATAGTCACCTCTTGGCCCAGTTGTGCTAAGGCTGCTGACAAACCGAGTACCATTTGACTCGGACCACCGTAAACAAGGGAAATCGAAGGAACAATCTGAAGAATTTTCATCTCTTTGGTGCAAAGGTCAAGACTTGTTAAAATCGATCAAGCCGTTCGCTCAAATTTACCACTTCTGTGGCTCTCATTTATGGTAATCGACTTTCTGCCCTTCACTATCAATATTTCTCCGGCCTTTATTGCTGGTAGCTGTCTCTGGTCTTTAGCATTATATTTGGGGTTAGCTGGGGTACGAAATTGGTTTATAGAAATTTTCTATCGCTGGTTTAATTTTGCCGAGCGTTTCCTCTATACTTCCCTAGAGGAGTTTGAAAAAACTCGCATTGCCAGAGAATCCCAAAATGCTTTTTATGCCTCTATCTTTAGTATTATTCCCTTTCTCATTTTCGGCGGTTTCTCCGATTGGTTAATTGAGATTAGTTTAGGAAAAAGTTGGCCGATTAGTGTCGGTATTCTTGCCTGTGTTGCCTCTGGTGTCTATGAATTAGGAAGACAGGACGGCAGCGGCAATCAGTAAATTAAGCTGTTAACTATCTCAATTGCTTCTCAGCACAGCATTGGAGGTTCAAGTTAGTCGATTTTAACCCTTGATTATAGCTCAATCTTTTCCTTCCAGACGATTTTTATGTTTATTCAGAGTCTTTTGTAGTAAATTCAAAACCTCATTGGCAATCTCAATAACTTCATGGGTTCCAAAACCGGCCTGAGTTAATTCTTTAAAAAAAGCCTTAGCGACAATTTTGGCTAATTTCGGGGGATAAGGATGGACAGCGATCGAATGTTCGGACTGAATTTCTGCTATTTCTCTAGTCACTGCCATAGCCACAAAACGAGATTTTAACATCCCTTGCAAATGAAAAATTTGCAGGGATTGGGCTGCCTGTTGAGCGAATAACTGCAAGATTTCTAAATCTAATGGTTCAAAATGTTTTTTGTCTAGGGGAAAACTGAGATTAATTACTCCAATTACCTGCTGATTGAGGATAATCGGTGCGGAGATAAAACTATTACTATTTGATTTTTTGGGATAACGGGCTGCACTGGCAAATGGCGATCGAGTGATATCCTTAATTAGTAAAGGTTTTCCTGTAGTCGCTACAGTATCGGCAATAACTTGATCGAGTTTAATTATTTCTTGAGCGTCTAAAGGTGATAGATCATCATAATGGGCAAAAACTTCTAGATAATCGGTAATTTCTCCTTTTAATTCCTCTGGAGAGCTTAACATAATTGAACATCGCCGCGCTCGCAATTGATGAGCGCTTGTACTAGCTATTTTCCCAAAAATATCTTCAAGATTTTCCTCAACATTCAAGACAAGAGCCAGAGTAGCTATTTTGGGGTTAAAATTATCCATGTATTCAATCACTTATTCAGTCCGAGTTTAGGTTTTCAGGGTGAGGGTGACATTCCTTGTCTCCCTGTTTGTCTGAGTCTATAGCTTGCCATAGCATCCCCTGGAAGGGCTTTTTTGACTCGTTAACTGCTCTATTGTAGATGTAGCCAAAACTTCTGTGTCTCTCTTGTTTTTTGTCTTCCCTCTAGCTACTCTGAGATCTAGTAGGTTCAGACGAGTTTAACCTGACTTGAGTGAAAGATGGTACGTTTTCTCTGGGCAATTTTGGCCGGTGTGGGGATGGGGTTAACAGTAGCGCCAGTTTCTTGGTGGTTACTAGCTTGGATTTCTCTTGTCCCCCTGTGGATTATTGTGAGATTAGCGGAAAAATCCCTAAAAAAACAGCTTTTATACGGTTTTGGCTGGGGTTTTGCCTACCATGGTCTCGCTTTATTCTGGATTACGGGAATTCACCCGATGACGTGGATGGGTGTCCCCTGGTTAGCGAGTTTGTTAATTGCTCTGTTTTGTTGGTTGTTTATCACTTTTTGGGGAACGGCGATCGTGCTAACTTGGACGTTAGTTATGTTTTATGTCAACAAAAGTGTTAATCAGTCATCTTTTCGGGATGCCCTCCTACGAGTTTTCATCGGCACTGCTCTCTGGTGTGGGTTAGAATCTCTCTGGAGTCAATCTCCTCTCTGGTGGACTACCCTTGCTTATAGTCAAAGTCCCCATAATTTATTGATTCTGCAATTGGGCAAATTATCGGGTTTTACGACGGTAACGGCGGCAATTGTGGCATTTAATGGTTTAATGGCCGAAAGCTTGCTCCTAATCCGTCAATCGCGGCAAAATCTCGCTTTTCTCTCTTTACCCCTGCTTATTTGTTTTAGCCTCCATCTCTGGGGATGGAACACCTACCATAAACCGATCGAAAAGTCAAGGGATTTAGGGATAAAAATTGGCGTAATTCAGGGCAATATTCCCAACACGATTAAACTTTCGCTCCTAGGATTTCAAAAGGCGATCGAAGGTTACACCTCTGGTTATCAAATTCTCGCCGATCAAGGAGTAGATGCCGTCTTAACTCCTGAAACCGCCTTACCCTACTACTGGGAGAACTTAGTCAATAATAGCTCGATTTATTCGGCAATTTTAGCCAAAAAAACGCCGATCTGGTTGGGTGCCTTTGGCAAGATGGATAAGGGTTATAACAATAGTCTCTTGACTATTGATGGCGAGGGACGGGTGATTAGTCGGTATGATAAGGTAATTCTCGTGCCTTTAGGCGAATACGTTCCTTTTCAGGAAATTTTGGGCGGAATTGTTGATCGCCTTTCTCCCTTGCAAGCGCATTTAATCCCGGGAGATCCCGATCAAATTATTGACAGTCCTTTCGGTAAAATAATTGTGGGCATTTGTTATGAATCGGCTTTTTCCGAACATTTTCGCCGTCAAACTGCTAGGGGAGGCGAATTTATCATTACTGCTTCTAATAACGCCCATTATAACCACGCCATGCCCGCTCAACACCATGCTCAGGATACCATGCGAGCGATCGAAACCGATCGATGGATGGCCCGGGCCACTAATACAGGTTATTCTGCTTTTGTCGATCCCCACGGTAATCACCTTTGGCTATCGGATTTGGATAAATATCAAATCCATAGCGAAACAATTTATCGACGGGATACGAGAACTTTATATGTGCGCTGGGGAGATTGGTTAACTAAAGTTTTAATTATTACTGCCGGACTAGCTTGGCTCTGGAGAGCTTGGGATTAAGGTGAAAGTGCTATACTTTTTCGTGAATAAACTGTATAAATAACCTAAGTTTTTGATGCAATGAAAGAGCAATTTGTCAAGTGGTTGAATAGAATCTTAATATTTGATGTGTTTTTAGTGATAGCGGGTTTTCTCTGGTTTGCCGTGGCTGTTATCGGTGAATCCACGGGGATTTCCCTAGGATTTAAACTTTTTCAGCGTCTTTGGCTGCCCCTATTCAATCCTGCTATTAGTATTTTAATTGCGGGGGCGATTTTAAGCTGGGCGATTAATAAAATTCAAGAACGCTGGTCGTCTAAATAACAATTAGTTGATTTCTGCTCAAGAAGTTACCCAATAGGTTAAATTGACAATCCGCACTTGAAAATGTAAGATAAAGTAGCATCAACTGATTCAAGAAAAAATAAATAAAAATCCTCAGAGAATTGCTTCCAAAAAAGTGAAACAATCAAAAAGCTCAAAAATCTATTAAGTAGTCGTGCAAAATTAATTTCCTAGTAAAGATAGGCAAAAGGCAAGAGGCTTCGGCCGTGAGCTCAGCCGAACGGCAAAAGGCAAGAGGGGGTTAGATATGTGTAATTAATTTTGCTTAGGTACTTAAAGGTACAAAAACTCTCTCCTAAAATCTGAGATAGTAAGAACAATTAAGGAGCAGTATCAAATAGTATTTGACAAGTTAAAACCAGAGAATTTCTTAATACTAGGTAAAATAACTGATTATGTTAATTGGTAAATATTTAACTCTAGAGGAATTATGTACCTGTTCGCGAACTTATCAAAAGTATGCGGCACAAATCGATCCCTATCCGAAAAATCCTGAAACCATAACCGCTTTGAAAAATCTTGCTCACTTTATTATCGACCCAATTATTGATAACTTTGGTCGAGAAAAATTCCAACTAACCTATGGATTTTGCTCCAATGATCTGAGAAAATTACTACAAAAAAAAGACCCAATCACTGGCTTAAAAAACGGTAGAATTGAGCCAAGTTGCGATCAACATTGCGCCCACGAAATTAATCAAAAAGGTCGATATTATTGTCAGCGATTGGGGGCAGCCTGTGATTTTCGGATTATCGATTTAACTAGCGATCGCCTGATAAATTGGATTTTAGCCCAAAAATTGCCCTTTGATTCCCTCTATTTTTATGAAATGAATCGCCCAATTCATATCAGCTATGGTCCCCAACACAAACGAGATATATGGACTTTTACCAATAGAGGAACACCAATCAAAATGAGAATATCAGAATAACTGGACTTCCCCCATACATAAATACTAGAAAATTAACAAAACCCTTACTGCAGGTCGCTTCTAAGAAAAAATTGAAAAGAGGCTACTGGGTACATTTTTCACTTGAAAATGGCTG
>SFBI01000155.1 GCA_007095845.1 Microcystis aeruginosa Ma_MB_S_20031200_S102 | reverse complement strand
CGCACTTTTAGGGCGGCGATTCCTAAACCTCACGATTTAAGTTTCTGCTTCCACCACCGTCGCATACCACAGTTAAAAAACCATGTACTGTCTTACACAGAGTCCACAGACTTTCGCCCTATTTCAGAAGCCCGATTCCGTTTGTCCCACGGTACGTTGACCGCCTATAGCTTCTTGTACTTGTTGCGCACGACTTTTTACCCAGCCAAGCTTTTCTGGTCGGAACCGCCGTGAGCTCAGGCTTCGACGGTGAGACTTCGGCGTGAGACTTCGGCGTGAGCTCAGTAGTTCGACAGGCTCACTAACACGAACGCTCAGTAGTTCGACAGGCTCACTAACACGAACGATCAGCCGAACCGCCGAACGGTGCTGCGCCGTCCACTTGGTTTTCGAGACTGGCCTTTTAATTCTAACGTAAAGCCGACCTAGAACGGCGGGGTTTCAGACCCAAAATTTCCGATGAACTACTCGGCCGCAGCAGTGTTTAAGGGTTTAATGCTGACGATGCGAGCGCCTAAACTGGTAATCCGACGCATTTCTTGATTCATGCGGCTATAGGGAACAGTTAAAAATACACTGCCACTCTTACGGATAGAATAATCTAGGTTATCAGTCTTGTCATTTTGACTCAAACCGACGACTTCATAGACAAAAAGGCGGTTTTCCTTGGCACTAGAGAGACTTTGCATCGAAATGGCTCCTACATTGATGTTATAGTTCTCTAGTTTAGCCTAGCAGGGAGACTAGCAATCTAGTTAATGGCCGATTTATGGCCGTTTATTCTACCATGACGCTCGATCGCAATTGTCCACAGGCCGCATCGGCCGCTAAACCTCTCGAATAACGGACAGTAACGGCGACTTTTTCCTGTTCTAAAATAGTTTTAAAAGCCTTAATTCTCTTTTCATCAGGCCGTTGATAATCCACCTCCTGAATGGGATTATAGGGGATCAAATTGACGTGAGATTGAAAACCTTTCACCAGTTTGACTAATTCCCTTGCGTGTTCGGGTAAATCATTCACTCCCGCTAAAAGAATGTATTCAAATGTCACCCTTCGTCCCGTGATTTGAACGTATTCCTGACAGTCTTGGATCAGATTAGTTAGGTGATAATGGTCGGCACTGGGGATTAATTTAGCTCGAACTTGTTGATTAGAAGCATGGAGACTAACAGCAAAAGTTACTTGCAAATTATGTTCGGCTAGTTGCTTGATTTTCTGGGGTAATCCCACGGTAGAAATCGTTAAACAACGCTGACCGATACCCACATCTTGATTGAGGGAATGAATCGCTGTCACCACTTCGGGGATATTTAATAAAGGTTCCCCCATCCCCATAAATACCACATGACTAACTCGCTGTTGAAAATCCTCCTGTACTGTTAACACTTGGTCAACGATTTCATAGGCTTTTAAATTACGAGTAAAACCCCCTTTTCCTGTGGCACAAAAATCACAGTCCATCGGACAACCCACTTGGGAAGAAACACAGACTGTCAATCTTTTTTCACTAGGAATTCCCACCGCTTCGATAATTAAACCATCCGCCAATTTTAGCAGATATTTACGAGTGCGATCGGGTGCTACACTGCGATAATGTATAAGGGAACGACCGATAGGATAATCCGCCAGCTTGTTGCGCCATTCTTGGGGAAATACGGAAATATCCGCCAAAGAATGCACCCCTTTTTCGTATAGCCATTGGTGTAATTGTTTCCCCCGATAAGCGGGTTGTCCTTGGTCTTTTACCCAGTTGGTCAGTTCCTCTAAAGATTTCCCTAGTAAAGTCATAATTATTATCGTTGATCGCCCTATCATTCTAACCGATCGATTATCCCTAGTAGCAAAACCGTAACAAAATTGTATTGATTAATTGACATTTTTTCCCTTTGCTCCTTCTCTAGTCTTTGTTAGTTAATTAAATACTTAAGTAGTAGTGCAAAATTAACTTCTTGGTTAGGATAGGCACTCATGCAAGAGGCAAAAGCTTTATCGAAATATGTAATTAATTTTGCTTAGATACTTAAAACTATAACTTAAACTGAGCTTGGGGACAAAAATAAATCTAGTCTTAAGCTTGCTCTTTTTACTTTTCATTTAACCTAACTGTTCAAAGGGAACTGTCAGCGCCATAATAATCGATGGACTTCGATCGAGAACAGAAATTTTATGAGTTGCCAGTCAAAAAAGTCAATAGGGGAAAATAAGAATCTTTTCAGTTGTAAAAGCAATATTTAAGCGAAAATTTATGAAAATCGCTATTTTATCGCAAGATGCTTCTCTTTACTCGACCAAGCGACTGAAAGAAGCAGGAGAAGCTCAAGGCCATGAGGTACGAGTGATCAATTATTTGCGCTGTTACATGAACATCACCTCCCATAAACCCACGGTTGTCTATAATGGTAAACCCTTGGAGAGTTTCGATGCGATTATCCCCCGTATTGCCGCCTCCAAAACCTTCTATGGAACCGCAGTCGTCCGACAATTCGAGGTGATGAATATTTTTACTGCCAACGACTCGCAAGCAATTTCTCGGTCACGGGATAAATTGCGTTGTCTGCAAATCCTCGCTCGGGAAGGGATAGGTTTACCAGTGACGGGAATTGCTCACGCAACTCAAGATATCGATGGTTTAATCGAAACCGTCGGCGGCACCCCTCTAGTGATTAAATTATTAGAGGGAACTCAAGGTATTGGGGTAGTCCTAGCGGAAACCGACCAAGCAGCCAAGTCAGTTATTGAAGCTTTTCGGCAATTAGAGGCTAATATTCTAGTACAAGAGTATATTAAAGAGGCCAGTGGGGCAGATCTGCGCTGTTTTGTCATCGATGGAAAAGTGGTAGCCTCGATGAAGCGACAGGGGGTCGAAGGGGATTTTCGTTCTAATCTTCACCGCGGTGGTAAAGCAGAAAAGATAAAATTAACCCCAGAGGAACGCAGTACAGCGATACGGGCCACTAAAGCCATGGGTTTACGGGTTGCGGGTGTGGACTTATTACGGTCCAATCACGGGCCTGTGGTTATTGAGGTCAATTCCTCTCCAGGTTTAGAAGGAATAGAAGCAGCCACTGGTGTGGATGTGGCCAAAAAAATTATCGATTTTGTCGCTAAAAATGCCACCCTAGTCCTAAATCGCGATCGATATCAATATTAGCTGTCAGCCGTCAGACTTCGGCGTGAGACTTCGGCGTGAGTTCAGTAGTTCGGCGAGGCTCACTCGATCCGCTCACTAACACGAACGCTTTTTCTCCCCATCTCCCCACTTCCCCACACCCTGCTCCCTGCTCGCCTGATGATCACAAAAAAACTTCATCAAGAGGGGAGCAACTTCCAGTAAGATGAAAAATGGTCAGTGAAAAAGCTGACCAAAATTTATTGCTGGAAATGGTAACACCGCCCCATTTCCCCAGACCCTACGGGCTAGAGTCTGGTAAACCAGCGGATAAAAATTGACATCCATGAGTACAGAAATTTTCGATCGAGTTAAAAAAGTTGTTGTGGAACAATTAGAAGTAGAGGATCCGGGTACAGTTACTCCCGAAGCAAGCTTTGCTAATGATCTGAAAGCTGATTCCCTTGATGTGGTCGAGTTAGTGATGGCTTTAGAGGAAGAATTTGATATTGAAATTCCCGACGAAGCGGCCGAACAAATTGACACTGTGGGCAAAGCTGCCGATTATATTAGCGGGAAAGTAGAAGCAACCGCCTAGTTATTGCGGGAAAATTGACAATTTAGAATTAAATATCTGGGGCAAAATCTGCCCTTATTTTTGAACAAACATGACAGAATTGCCATTAAAAAGGGTTGTCATCACGGGGATGGGTGCGATCACTCCCCTCGGCAATAATCTAGCAGACTATTGGACAGGCTTAATCAACGGCAAAAGTGGCATTGGTTTAATTACCCACTTTGATGCCTCCCGTCACGCTTGTCGCATTGCTGGGGAAGTGCGGGGTTTTGACCCCCACGAATATGTGGATCGCAAAGAGGCAAAGCGCATGGACCGTTTCGCTCAATTTGCCGTCGCCGCTAGTTTGCAAGCGCTGCAAGATTCTCGATTAGTTATCGACGCTATCAATGCCGATGATATAGGTGTACTAATCGGTACGGGCGTAGGTGGCATAAAAGTGCTGGAAGACCAACAGGAAATTTACTTGACAAAAGGTCCGAGCCGGTGTAGTCCCTTCATGATCCCGATGATGATTGCCAATATGGCCGCCGGTTTAACCGCTATCCACACGGGGGCCAAGGGACCGAGTAACTGCACCGTGACCGCTTGCGCTGCTGGTTCCAATGCCATCGGCGATGCTTTCCGTCTAGTACAAAGGGGTTTTGCCAAAGCGATGATCTGCGGTGGCACAGAAGCGGCCGTTACTCCCCTAGGATTGGCTGGTTTTGCCTCCGCTAAGGCCCTGTCCACCCGCAACGATGACCCCACCCGGGCCAGTCGTCCCTTTGACAAGGATCGGGATGGTTTTGTCATGGGGGAAGGGGCAGGAATCTTGATTATAGAGGAATTAGAAACGGCCTTGGCCCGTGGGGCGCGGATTTACGGTGAAATGATCGGTTATGGTCTGACTTGCGATGCCTATCACATGACAGCTCCAGTTCCCGATGGTCGTGGAGCCACCAGAGCGATCGAATTAGCGATCAAAGATGCCGGTTTGACTCCGGCGGAAATTAGCTATATCAACGCCCACGGCACCAGTACGGGGGCCAATGATCCCACGGAAACCAAGGCGATTAAAAAAGCTTTAGGAGAATCGGCCTACCAAATCCCCGTCAGTTCCACCAAATCGATGACAGGCCACCTTTTAGGCGGTTCTGGCGGCATTGAAGCCGTGGCCACGGTCATGGCGATCGCTAATGATCGGATTCCCCCGACGCTCAATCTGGACAATCCTGACCCCGATTGTGATCTCGATTACGTCCCCTACGAAAGTCGTCAGCAGATAGTTAACGCTGCCCTCTCCAACTCCTTTGGATTTGGTGGCCATAACGTCACCTTAGCTTTTAGAAAATATGCTTGAGTCGATGCCCCTGAAAGAGTAATCTGTGAGTGGCTCCCTCTTTAACTGGGTCTTATTTTTGTAGTTCATTCTAAAAAACATTATGGTTGTCGCCTCTCAATCCCTCGAAGAACTTTGTATTAATGCGGTGCGTTTTTTAGCGGTGGATGCCGTGGAAAAAGCTAAATCGGGACACCCCGGACTGCCGATGGGAGCCGCTCCCATGGCCTTTGTTCTCTGGGATCAATTCCTGCGTTTTAACCCGAAAAACCCCCAATGGGTCAATCGCGATCGTTTTGTTCTCTCCGCCGGTCACGGTTGTATGCTGCAGTACGCTTTGATGTACCTGACGGGATACGATAGCGTTCCCCTCGAGGAGATTAAACAATTCCGCCAGTGGAAATCGAAAACCCCCGGCCACCCCGAAAATTTCGTTACGGAAGGGGTAGAAGTGACCACCGGTCCCCTGGGTCAAGGGATTGCCAATGGTGTCGGTTTGGCCCTAGCAGAAGCTCATTTAGCAGCCCGTTTCAACAAACCGGATGCCAAAATTATCGACCATTACACCTATGTGATTTTGGGTGATGGTTGCAATATGGAGGGAATTTCCGGGGAAGCTTGTTCCTTAGCCGGTCACTGGGGTTTAGGCAAGTTAATTGCTCTCTACGATGATAACCATATTTCGATCGATGGTTCCACCGATATCGCTTTTACCGAAGACGTGAGCAAGCGTTTTGAAGCCTACGGTTGGCACGTTCAGCACGTCGAGAATGGTAACACTGATTTAGATGCCATTGCCAATGCGATCGCAGCTGCCAAAGCTGTCACCGATAAACCCTCGATGATTAAAATCACCACCACCATCGGCTATGGTTCCCCCAATAAGTCTAATACCGCCGATGTTCACGGGGCAGCTTTGGGAGCAACAGAAATCGAGTTAACCCGGAAAGCACTAGGTTGGGAATACGAGCCGTTTGTGGTTCCCGATGAGGTGTTAAATCGTTTCCGGCAAGCAGTGGACAAGGGAACGACGGCAGAAACGGACTGGAATAAGTTATTTAACGAATATCAGGCTAAATATCCCGCAGAAGCGGCTTTATTTGAACAGTTAACCACCGGTCAACTGCCGGAAGGTTGGGAGCAAGCTTTACCGGTTTATAAACCCGAAGATAAGGCGCTCGCTAGTCGTAAACACTCGGAAATCTGCTTAAATGCGCTCGCGGGGGTTTTACCCGGTTTAATCGGTGGTTCGGCGGATTTAACCCACTCTAACTACACGGAATTAGAGCATTTTGGTAATTTCCAAAAAGGCAGTTATCAGGAGCGTAACGTCCACTTTGGCGTGCGGGAACACGCGATGGGGGCGATTTGTAACGGTATTGCTCTCCATAACACGGGATTGATTCCCTACGGGGCGACTTTCCTGATTTTCACCGACTATATGCGGAATTCTATCCGGTTATCGGCATTGTCAGAAACCCGCGTCATCTGGGTAATGACTCACGATTCCATTGCTTTAGGGGAAGATGGACCAACTCACCAACCCGTGGAACACGTTGCTTCTCTGCGCGCTATTCCTAACTTGTTAGTCATGCGTCCGGGAGATGGTACGGAAACTTCCGGTGCTTATAAAGTAGCGGTGAGCGAAAAGAAACGCCCGACTTTATTGGCTCTCTCCCGTCAAAATCTGCCCAATTTAGCGGGAACTTCCCTTGCGGGTGTGGCTAAAGGTGCTTATGTTATCACCGATTGCGAAGGTACTCCCGATGTCATTCTCATCGGTACGGGGGGCGAGTTGTATCTCTGCGATAAAGCGGCTGCGGTGTTAAAAGAAGCAGGAATTAAAGCTCGCGTCGTTTCTATGCCCTGTTGGGAGCTATTCGAGGAACAATCGGCAGAATACAAAGAATCGGTATTGCCGAAAGCAGTGAAAAAACGTCTCGCGGTGGAAGCGGGTTCAACCATGGGTTGGCATCGTTACATCACCGATGAGGGGGATGTGTTGGGGGTTGATACCTTCGGCGCTTCTGCTCCGGGGGGTGTGATTCTAGAGAAGTTTGGTTTTACCCTGGATAACGTGGTAGCGAAGGCAAAAGCGTTGTTAGGTTAATCACCTGAAATCTTAGCTGTAATGAGTCAGAAAAATCTGGCTCATTTTTTTGTTTTTCTATTGTGACTGTCAGTCAGTGGACTAGGGGTCACGTCAGGCAGTTTAATCGAAGCATGGCAAAGGACAATTTAGCTCAATTTGGCAGATGTTTACATAATGCTAGTATTCAAAAGGGTTTATCCCAAGAAAGGTTGGCCGAAGCGGCCAATTTGGATAGAACTTACATCAGTCTTCTTGAACGTGGTAAAAGGAATCCTTCTTTACTATGCTTGATTTCTTTATGTAGAGCATTAAACATAAGTCTTTCGGAGCTTTTTAACACTATGTCTATAAATTCCGATGTAAATACTAATGATGTCAGAAGATTTGATTAAATTGCTTGAGGAGTTTTTACATGATAACGAGCTTGAATGGGAATGGTTTGAAAAAATAGAAAGTTTTTGTAAGAGTTATAGTTTGAATATCAAATATATTACAGAAGTTCTCAATGATCCAAAAGTTATTCCTATGATTCGTGGCAAGTTTTTTGAGTTCACTGTACAAGATGAACTGTCAAAAATACTCTCGAATAATTATTTAGTTACTAATCCTCGCTTAAATCCTCAAGCTGGTTCTCACGATATAGACGTAGCCAATTCTCATTTTGAAACGATTTTGCGTTGTTTCAGCGATCTAGAGATTCGTTAAGAATTATTAACCCCTCTAGGTGCAAGGGTTTTAATGTCATGAAACCTTAAAATGAGAATTGCTGCCAAAAAATACGATGCTGAATGTAAGTTAGCCAAAAAAGGTAGTTTCCGTCTTCAGGGAGGTATCAGACCTTTTATTGAAGTCAAATGTATGAGATCAAGAACCTTAGGAGACAAAGCGGCAGAACAAAGGTCTAAATTGATAGGAATACCTTCAACAAGCATAAATATTCACAAAGATCAATATATTGAAACAGATTTTGATTTAGTAATTACATCTCTTGCCAATGCTTTTTTTCAGACCAATTTAGAAACAGGACTATTTGTTTGGAAGCCCACACCAAAAGAGCAAATATTTTTAAGCAAAATTAATATTAATAATCAAGAAGAAGCCCTTTTAAAAATGTACGTTGCCAGGAGTAAAGATTTAACAGCAAATCAAACCAATAACATCAAGTGTTCTCGCCAGAAATGCCAGGATCACAACTGTAATTTCATCCCTAATTATCCCAAAATTTTCTTTGATGTTAATACGGCTGAACCTCTACAACCATGGCTCCCGATCGAAAAAATAGAGGATTTACTTGATTAAAATTAGCAATCAAGATATATCGAATAAACTTAATTGTAGAGGTGTGAATCTTGCGGGTTTCTGAAGATCATAATTAGCAATAAATACCTCCTTGCCCTTGCGTCTTTCACTCTGATAACCATGTTCCAATTTTAAACCATTTTTTTGATCATCAGTTCGATTAATAGTGTAATTCCATTCATTATCTTGTAAAGAAATACACCAATCATACATTTCTCTAATTTCGGAGCAATTATCATAAGTCAAAAGAAATTTAAATCGATGTTGATGTTTTTTCAACGTCTTACATAACCTTTCATGATCTTCTAGACTGAAGAAACAGGAATAGAATTTATTTTGATCTGCTTGAAAATAAGGAGGATCGACAAATAAAAAGTAATCATCGGGTAATTGATTGATTAAATCTTCAAAATCTAAACAAGATAAATTGACATTTTGCAGTTTTTCCGAAGTGGTTTTTAGGTGAGAAGGCCAGTTTTCAGGACGCATAGAATACTTATCACCATAGCCACAATAACAATTTTCAAGTTTCATAATTCCTGAGTAGGAAGTTCTATTTAGATAATACCAACGCATGGCTCTTTCTAGGTCATTGGCTGGTTGAAATTCATTTTTATAATAACTGTGTAATTCTTTGGTAGCGTTTAGATCTTTTAATAATTCAATTAGACTACCAAGATAATCTTTGATATGTCGATAACAGTTGATTAATTCTTCATCTTTGTCATTGAGAATATTCTCTGCTACACTTTCCTTGGCAAAGAATATAGATGCTCCCCCCGCAAAAGGTTCACAATACTTATGGTGACTGGGAAGACAAGCTAAGATTAGCGGATCTCTTGGATTTGGTGGGTAAAATGTATTCTAAGATACAGTCCTGCTGGCGAGCGAGTGAAGGGAACCACAAAGACACAAAGGACACAAAGATTGAGCAATCATATAGTAAGTTAAACTTATCACACAGAACCTAGAACAGCCCAAAGGGGAATAAATAATCAGTTATTAATAACTGGATTTAGTATTAATCATAAGTACCTAAGCAAAATTAATTACACATATCTAACCCCCTCTTGCCTTTTGCCTATCTTTACTAGGAAATTAATTTTGCACGACTACTTAGTATTAAAAACGGATTTAGTATGATTAGCCTTTGTAAACTTGTTTTCGCAGTTTCAATCCTTGGAAATGCGATCGCCAATAAAAATAGCAGAGTCCAGTAGTTACCCCAAGACTGAGAATTGTTATCCCCGTGGGAATTTCCAACACCCCCGACTCGGTTGCTGATATGTTGTACGATTGTAATAAGAGGATTTTTTTCCTGAAAAATTGTCATATTTGAGGTTTTGATTATGCCTTATACAAACGAAGAAGGTGGACGCTTAAATAATTTCGCCGCTGAACCGAAAGTTTATCAAGCGGATCCCCCGACTAAATCAGAACAACGTAATTATATTTTCTGGGGTGTTGCTGCGATCACACTTGTGGGTGGACTGTTAGCCGTCGCTTTTTACGCATCTCAAGCTGGCTAAAATTTAGTCCCTCGTAGTTGCGATTTAGCCTCGTTCACTCCTCTTTAGGGCTAAAATCACAACTACTCCCTATTTTAGGGCTTTTGACCCTGAATTAATGCCACTGCTGACTGAGACTTAGCCGCAGTCCCCTGTTTACCCTGAGATAACGCTAAACGAGCTGCTGCTTCTAAATCAGCGATCGCTTTTTCCCTGTTTCCCAATTTATAATAGGTCAAACCCCGATTGTGGTACGCTTCGGCAAAATTGGCATTGATTTTCAGACTCTCATCATAGTCCCTTAAAGCCATTTCCTGCTGTCCGGCTCGGTTATAGGCCAAGGCGCGATTATAGAAAATGCTATCCTGTCCTCTGGTTCCCTGTAAACTCAAAGCTTTTGTGTAATCCTCGATCGCTTCTAGGTGTTTACCTAAGTCATCCTTAGCATTACCGCGATAAATAAAGAAATCAGCAAAATTTCCGTTTAAAGCGATCGCTTTTGTGCAATCCTCCACGGCTGCCTCGTATTTTTTCGTCAGATAATGCACATAACAACGATTACCGAGAGCATTAACATAATTGGGGTTGATTGTCAAGGTCTGGGTATAATCTGCGATCGCTCGCTCGTACTGGCCAAGAACTAATTCCGCATAGCCGCGATTATAGTAAGCATCGGCATCCTTCGGTTCTAATTGTAGAGCTTGAGTAAAATCGGCGATCGCCCCTGAGTAATCCCCTGCGGTTAAACGATCCACCCCCCGATTATAAAATTCTACAGCTTTCACGGGGTTAGCGGTAGTTTGAGCGCTTAGGGGAGAGACAGTCAGTAAAAAACTGGCTATAGCGATAATAATTGTCAATTTTTTCTTAATTTTCATAATCCCTTCACCTAAACAATTCAAGGTAAAATTAAACAGCCCTACTTACAGGTCAAAATATCATGATTAAATCTCTTTTGGCGACTTTCCTCCTAATTACCACCCTCCTCTTCACCGGTTGTACAACTCCCATTGCTGGACTGCAAGGATATACCAGTGGCAGCCAAGGCTATCAATTCTTGTATCCTAAGGGGTGGACGCAGGTGGATGTGAAAAAAGTTGCAGGAGTAGATGTGGTTTTTCATGACCTGATCGAAACGAGCGAAAATTTAAGCGTTATTATCAACCCCGTCCCCGACAATAAAACTTTAACAGATTTAGGGACCCCCTCGGAAGTTGGCTATCGTCTCCTGAAAAATAACAGTCTTAACCCCAATCTTGATAAGGAAGTAGAATTAATTCGCTCAGAATCCCATCAAATCGACGGCAAAGATTATTATATCCTCGAATATCAAGTTAAATTAGCGAACGGCCAAGAACGTCATAATCTGGCCAGCGTCACGGTTAATAATAATAAACTCTATTCTTTTAATCTTTCCACTTCCCAAAAACGTTGGACGCAAATTCAAGAACTCTTTGAAACTATCGTTGATTCTTTCTCGGTTAGTTAAATGTCAGAGGATAGGAAATTTTCAGTAAAATGTAGGGTGCGTTAGACGGCAAAAATTCCTGTTTTGACTTAAAGGTAACAATCCGTCGTAACGCACCACTGGCAATAGGCAATAGTAAAACGTAGGGTGCGTTAGACGGCAAAAATTCCTGTTTTGACTTAAAGGTAAAAATCCGTCGTAACGCACCACCTATCATCAACTAGGTAGCCGGTCACAATTAAAGATAAAATACTTACTTAATCAGTAATCAGTAAACAGTGAAAAGACAGTAGGAAACTTCTATTTAATACTGTCACTTAAAACTCAAATCTAATAACTGATAACTGATAACTGATAACTGATAACTGATAACTGATAACTGATAACTGATGGTGGGTTACGGCAAATAGATAAATTGATAATTAAGTCTAATAATTTTTCATTGCCTAACCCACCCTACCTAACTTTTATCCTTTTGACTTTTTACTTTAAAACTTATGTCTATTTCTTTGATTCTTGCTTCTGCTTCTCCTGCGCGTAAAAAACTATTACAAATGGTCGGAATCGATCCGATTGTGCGGGTGAGTAACTTTGATGAATCGACAATTAATGCTGATGATACTCTCCATCTTGTCCAAACTTTAGCCCAATGTAAAGCGCAAACGATCGCCCCCCAATTTGATACAGGATTAATTCTTGGTTGTGATTCCGTTTTAGAATTAGCGGGGGAAGTATATGGCAAACCCAAGGATAAATCAGAAGCGATTGATCGTTGGCAAAAAATGCGCGGTCAGGTGGGTACACTCTATACAGGTCATGCTTTAATTGATCGAGTTAATAATCAAACCTTGACTCGTTGTGGGATTACTAAAGTTCACTTTGCCAATATAAGCGATGAAACAATTATTGCCTACGTTGACACCGAAGAACCCCTCAAATGTGCCGGCTGTTTTGCCCTAGAAGGAAAGGGGGGTTTATTCGTGGAAAGATTAGAGGGATGTCACAGTAATGTTATCGGTTTAAGTTTGCCCCTATTTAGGCAGATGTTAACGGATTTTGGCTACCAAATCACTGACTTTTGGTGATCTTTTTGCCGATAATTTCCTCAAATTTATTGGCAAAAGGGCTTGACAAATTCTCAGATTTGTGTTAACCTTTTATTATAATGGGAATCCGTGTACTCCTGCGAACCCCTCTTTTTTCTATCCGATAGCCCCAAAATTTTTAACCCTTTCCTTTTCACTTTTTCCCGAAAAAACTATGTCTTGCTTGCGCGTGGGAATTGCCGGTCCGGTGGGTTCAGGAAAAACAGCCCTGCTCGATGCCCTGTGTAAAAATTTGCGGGATCAATATCCGATCGCCGTAGTCACCAATGACATTTATACTCAAGAAGATGCCCAATTTTTAGTGCGATCGCAAGCTTTAGCTCCGGAAAGAATTTTAGGAGTAGAAACGGGAGGATGTCCCCATACAGCTATTCGCGAGGATGCCTCAATTAACTTAGTTGCCATGGAACAGTTAGAGAGAAAATTTGCTAACTTAAAGCTAATTTTTCTGGAAAGTGGTGGTGACAACTTAGCGGCAACCTTTAGCCCGGAATTAGTAGATTTAACCATCTATGTGATTGACGTGGCAGCCGGAGATAAAATCCCTCGCAAAGGTGGACCTGGTATCACCAAATCGGATTTATTGGTAATTAATAAAATAGATTTAGCCCCGATGGTGGGGGCAGATTTAGGGGTGATGGATAGAGATGCCAAAAAGATGCGCGGGGATAAACCCTTTATCTTCACCAACTTGAAAACACGGGAAGGATTAGAGCGAGTGATTGCCTTTATCGAAAAGAATTTATAATAACTATTACTAGGAATAAAAAAGAGAGCGCCAGAAAAATTTAGGTAAAGCTAACATTCTTTTCCAGCGCCAAGGTTCCTGATAGAGTCGATACAACCACTCTAAATTATTGTCACAGAAAAAGCGAGGAGCGCGGATTTTTGTCCCAGACCAAATATCAAAACTACCCCCCACACCTACCCAGATAGCTTGGGGACAGAGATTGCGATGTTCCCTAATCCAATATTCCTGTCGGGGTACTCCCAAACCAACTAAAATTAACCGCGGTTGTTGATCTTTTAATACCTCAATCCAATCGGACATTTCCTCGGAGGATAGATAACCGTGGTTAGCCAGAATACGGATATTAGGTATCTTTTTTTGCCAATTACTTGCCGCTTTTTCTGTAATCCCCGGTTTACCACCAAAAAAAGCAATAGGAGAACTCTCTCCCTGCATTCCTAACTCAGTAATTAAGGATTCTGATAATTCAATACCGGGGCAGCGGGGTTGTTTTTTGCCCCTTAATTTTAAGTAAATAACAATCCCAGCACCGTCGGGAATA
Organism: Microcystis aeruginosa Ma_MB_S_20031200_S102; assembly: GCA_007095845.1. Classification (GTDB taxonomy): domain Bacteria; phylum Cyanobacteriota; class Cyanobacteriia; order Cyanobacteriales; family Microcystaceae; genus Microcystis; species Microcystis aeruginosa_D. The sequence goes on along the minus strand of SFBI01000155.1, from coordinate 14,121 downwards.
ACTAAATCTGCTTCTCGAATAACTTGGGCTACTTTAGCATCATTTTCCCCTAACATTGCCATTTCTGCATTAAGAGTGACAACGTGGGAACCAAAACCTTGATAGGCGCGATCAATTAACCAACGACTGTAGTTATCGAGAAGATGAACCGGTAAACCGAGAACTGAATATTTAGGGGGAGTTTCTAGCATAAGTAGGTAGGTGCTAAAAGTTGTCAGACACCCCCCTTATCAAGGGGGGATTAAGGGGGGATCAGGGGTAAAATCTATCTTCAATTTAATTATAAATACTTACTTATAATTCATCTTGATTTAGTTTTTATTTGATCGAGAAATTGGCACAAAATCTACCCCAAAACTAGAACGAGAACCGGGTTGAACTACCACTAATTGCACAGATTGATTGCGATCGCCAGAGGGTAAAAATCGCACTGGATTAGTCGCCCCAGGGACAGAAAAATCACTGCTTCTTAACGCCTGTTGAACTCCCTCTCGGCTAGATTCTGCCTTAATTCCAGCGATTAAAGCCTGGGTAGCGTCATAGGCGGTAGCAGTGCGCCAATTTACGTCTCCTTGCCACAATTGGCGGGAATTTTTTACAAAAGGACTGTTCGGATTAGCCCCCAAATGCCAAGCGACAGCGACAATCATGCCCAGGGCATTTTTTCCGCCTACATCCAGAGTTTTGGGGCTATAAACGTCATCACCTGCCACAATCGGCAATTTTTGACCATTGATTTGAACCACCTGTAAAGCCTTATCTAGGGTACCACTATCCCCAAGAAGGGCGATGAGATTTGCTCCCTCCTGTTGAGCTTGTTGGAGGCTTTTAGAAGGGGTAAAAGTGAGGGAAGATAGATCAAATTCACTCACCACTTGACCTCCTCCTAATCCTAAAGCGGTCGTAAATTCAGATTTTAGGGATTGACTATAATTACTTTGGGAGTTAAAAAATACCACTGCCTTGACGTTAGGAATTTTCTGTAAGCTAGATTCGGCTAATGCCCGTGCCGCCACAAAATCACTGGGAACAGAACGAAAGATATAGTCACCAAAATTGGAGAGTTTAACTGAGGTACTGATGGGGGAAATCATTACTAATCCCGCTTTTTGATAGATAGCCGCCGCCGCTAAAGAGGTATCACTGCTAGTGTGTCCTACTACTCCTAAAATACTGTTGTCAGCCGCTAATTTTTGGGCAATTTGAGCAGCAATTTCGGGATTATCAGCATCATCAGCAATGAGAACTTTTAAAGGAATGCCATTAATTCCTCCGGTTTGATTGATTTGATTTTGAGATTGGGCAACTCCTCGTAAAACTTCTAGGGCGGTGTTGATATTGCTCCCAATTGGCACGGAAACGGCGATAGTATAGGACTTAGCTTCACCAATACGGGCGTTATTTAAGTAGATGAGAGCTTCGGGATCATTTTGATTAGCTCGCAGGGATTTTTCTAGGAGGTAAACTGCTTGCTGAAAGTCTCCTTTTCCGAGTGCCTGTATAGCAGCTTGTTTGTCAGAAGAAGCCCCTTCAACTATTAATAAGTTTTCCCCTTGACTAAATTTTGCTTGTGCCGATACCGATTTTTGCTCTGGTGATATTTTCTTGATTTCAGAAAGATTGGTTGGGTTATTTTTTCCTTGAAAACGATTGTATAACCACCAACTACCAGCCCCAAAAAATATTAGGGTAATCAGCAGGGATAAAAGCAGGGTAACTGTATCATTTTTCTGGCTCATGGGCTGATCAACTAAGATTAAATTAATGGTTTAATCGAGATTGATAGTTAATAAAAACGCCAATTCAATTCTGAATTGCACCAATATCCGATCTATCTTGATAGAATACCTCATTTGGGTTCTGATAGTCAAGGCATTGTTTAAATGTGTCTTAGCTTATTAGCCATATTTTACCTTTTTGTTTGGGATTGTTCCAGGTGTTTTAATAAAACATTTGAGGATAAAGGACCGTGTAAATGACTCCAGGGTAAAACCTGTTCTAAACGCCATTGTTGATGAACGTAATAATCTAGAGGGGGAATTTGTCCTTTTAGTTCTTTAAAAGCCCGTTTATAACTGCCTAAAGAATCACCGTAGCCACGGGTTAATTCTAACAGGGAAGTTAAGCGGCGATCGCCTCTAGACAATAGCGCTTGAATCACTGACCAATTATAACTTTCTGGGCGAAATTCTATGCCCTGTTTACCTAATTGTTTCTCTAGATATTTTAATCTTTTTTCGGCCATTTTATTAACGCCAAACCACTGAAAAGGAGTATGGGATTTAGGCACAAAGGTGCTGCAACCAAAAGAAATTCGCAGTCCAGAGGCAGCTTTTTTTAATGCTATTAACATTTCCATAGTCGCCGCAATATCTTCAGTTTCTTCTCCCGGTATTCCCACCATACCATAGAGTTTTATCCCTTTTAAACCGCCCGCTTTGGCATTAATGGCAGCTTGGATAATTTCATCATTGGCTAACTTTTTGTTGATAATTTCCCGTAGGCGATCGGAACCACTTTCTACAGCAATAGTAATTGATTTGCTGTCTCTTAGAGATAAAATTCTGGCTAATTTTTCCGTGACAGTATTAGTTCTAACTGAGGCGATCGAGAGTCTAACTCCCTCAAATTGTGGTTGAAAAAGATAATCAAGTAAGGTTTCAAATTCAGGATGTTGACTGACGGAAGCACCTAATAAACCAAGGCGATCGGTCACTTTTAAACCTTTTTCAATGGCGGGAATTAGGGATTCTAAACTAGCGGTACGAAAGGGTAAAGTTAGATAACTAGCTAAACAAAAACGGCACATTTCTGGACAACTTCGCACCACTTCTACCATATAAATATTCTCCCATGCCGCTTGTTTTGTTACCAACGTAGAAGCTGAAAGAGTATTACTGCGATAGGTTTGTTTACTAACAAAGGTAGGAACATTATTATCTATGGGTAGAATTGCCGTAATTTCACCTTCGGGACTGTCATAATTAACGGTATATAAACTAGGAACATACACCCCCGGAACTTGAGCCAAATGACGGAGTTTTGTCAGGCGATCAGCGTTTCTCACCTCTTGATAGGCATTAATAAAATCAGCAACTAAATTTTCACCATCTCCCAATAAAATTACATCAAAAAAAGCGGCAAAAGGTTCGGGATTAGCGGTTAAAACTGGTCCACCTCCGAAAATTATCGCTTCTCGATCTTGCCGTTGATGACTGTGACAGGGAATTTCTAAAGATTCTAACAGCGAGAGGATATTAACATAGTCTAATTCCCAGGAAAAGGAAAAGCCAACTAATTCGGGATAACGGGGTAAAGATTCTTGAAAATCCGTAAATAAACGACTAACTTGTATATCCGATCGCAGGGCTAAAGTTGCCCAAACAATTTGATAACCTAAACTGGTTATACCCACGGAATACTGATTAGGAAAAGCAAAAATAGTTTTAATGGCATCACTGTGGGGTATTGCGGGAGTAAAGAGAAGTTTCTCGTCTTGTAAGATGGTCATTTCAGTTATCAGTTATCAGTTATCAGTTATCAGTTATCAGTTATCAGTTACCAGTTACCAGTTATCAGTTATCAGTTATCAGTTACCAGTTATCAGTTACCAGTTACCAGAACGTAGGTTGGGCTTCGGCCGTGAGCTCAGCCGAACGGTTGAAGCATGAAACCCAACGCCCGATTATGTTACGCTACTGCTAACCCATCCTACAAATAATTGTGCCTCCCTACTTATAAGTTTAATTTAATCTGGAGGTGAAGGAGGGGAAAATATCTCAATATACAGTTCTATGATCATATCTCAGGTTATGATGCTGGGGAGTCGGGGGTCAAGAACAAATTTAAGTTATACTTCCTCCCTAGGGATAGCTATTGTATTTACAGGAGATTTTTTCTTATATCCTAGCAATTCTCACAGCTTAACTAGGTGTCGATTTTATTCCTGAGCGCTGCTTTTAAGCAAATCTTGATTTCCTTCACCCCAACCAGAACGAAATCTATGAAGGCTGCATCTCAATTTGGTCGAAATGTCTAGATGACATTTTGGGCGCACGCAGTTCGATAAACTCACTGACCACGGTGCGCCACTACTATTGGCGCAATAATATTATTTATTGTAGTGGCGAATTGCATTCGCCCTCTTTGAATCACAAATATGGAATGCAACCTCTATGAATAATCCAGAAGAATACGTTATAATCATGGCGAAAATCCTAGATTTAACCATTCCCGATCGCTATTTAAATTCTGTGGTTGAAAACTGGCAACGCTTGCAAGAAATCGCCAGTTTAGTGACAGAATTTCCCTTAGAGGATGACGGGGAAAGCGCCCTCAGCTTTGAACCATGACTATTTCTGTGTGCAATTTAGCTCGATCGATCCAAAATCGTCAAACTAGAGCCTTAGAAGTTATTAGCCAGACTTTGGCGGAGATAGAGGCGAAAAATCGCCATTTAAATTGCTTTACCGACATTTTACAGCCTAGGGCGCTCGCTCAAGCCGAAAAAATTGATCAAGCGATCGCCAATGGTGAACCCGTGGGTGTCTTAGCAGGAGTCCCCTTCGCCGTCAAAAATCTCTTTGATATCAAGGGTATTGTCACCCTTGCCGGTTCCAAAATCAATCGAGATCACCCTGCCGCCGGACAAGATGCGATCGCTATTCAAATCCTAGAAGCAGCCGGGGCAGTTTTGGTGGGGGCGACCAATATGGATGAGTACGCCTACGGTTTTGTCACCGAAAATGCCCATTATGGGGCAACTCCCAACCCCCGCGATCCTAGTCGCGTATCGGGAGGATCCTCCGGCGGTTCCGCCGCTGCTGTTGCCGCTAATTTAGTCCCTCTCGCCCTCGGTTCCGACACTAATGGTTCGGTGAGGGTTCCCGCCGCTTGCTGTGGCGTGTTGGGGCTAAAACCCACCTTTGGGCGCGTATCCCGTCAGGGCTTATTTTTGTTCGTTAGTAGTTTAGACCATCCGGGATTTTTTAGCGGCAATGTGGCGGATATGGCGGCTATTTGGAGTCTTTTTGCCAAAAATAACCTTAAAGCTCCTTTAAGTGGCTTAGAGGGCGTAAAAATAGCCCTTGCCGATGATTATTTTCAGCAGGGAGCCGAACCGGAAGTATTCGAGGCGGTGACAGCGATCGCCGAACGTTTAGGAGTGACCAAAAAAATCACCATTCCCGAAACCGCCCGCGCTAGGGCAGCCGCCTATATAATTACCGCTGCAGAAGGAGCAAATTGGCATTTACCGCGTTTACAGACCAGATTAGAGGATTTTGACCCCGCAACCCGGGATCGCTTCTTGGCAGGGGCATTAATTCCCTCTAGCTGGTATTTACAGGCTCAACGTTTTCGCCGTTGGTATCGCGATCGTTTGCGAGAGATTTTCACCGAAGTCGATATTATCCTCACCCCGACGATTCCCTGTATTGCGCCGCCGTTAGGAGTAGAAAAAATGATTATTGACGGGCAAGAGCTATTAATTAGACCTAATTTAGGCAGATTTACCCAACCTTTTTCTTTTATTGGTTTACCTGCCCTTTCTTTGCCGATTAAACGTCCATCCCAGCTACCTTTAGGTTTGCAAATCATCGCCGCTCCCGATCGCGAAGACTTAATCCTAAGGGTAGCCGGGGTTTTAGAAGAAATGCTTGCGTAAAGACGAGAGTTTGCTAGAATCTTAAACTAATATCAGGCATCGATCATCATGAATAACCCTCTAAACAAAAAAATCGCCATCTACTACCCTTGTTTTTTGGGTGGTGGTGCGGAAGCGGTTGCCCTCTGGATGATGGAAGCTTTGAAAGATAAGTATGATCTGACTTTAATAACTTTTACTGACCTCGATTGGCAACGGTTGAATTTAATGTATGGAACAACTTTAAATGCTCAATCAATCAAAGTTGATTCTTTACTACCAAAGATATTCTATAGCGTCAATAATGCCTTAGCTTCTAATAATAAACACTTTCGACAATTAGCTATTCATCTCAGTTTAAGACATTGTAAACAAAAGCAGCAAGATTATGATTTAGTAATTTCCGCTTATAACGCTGCCGATTTGGGTAAGCCCGGTATGCAGTACATTCACTGGATTAAGGTTTTAGAAGGTGGAGAGTTAGCCCAGAAGTATTATAATCGTATCTCTAATTTTTCTGTGGATAATTTGAAAAAAAACTTCTCTTTAGCCAATTCAGGGGCAGTAGCAGCAGCCATTAAAGACTATTATGGAATTGATGCTAAAGTTGTTTACCCTCCAGTGGTAATTAAACCAGCTGATATTACTTGGCAAGATAAGGAAAATGTCTTTATCTGTAGCGGTCGTTTAGTAGAGGCCAAACAACCCCATCGGGTGATACAATGTTTGGAACAAGTTCGTCAAAAAGGAATTGATCTTAAACTCTATATTACTGGAGGCGGTGGCGGTAACGCTGAGGCTAAATATAAGCGTTATTTGGATAAGTTAATTCGAGATAATTCTGATTGGGTTCAGCTATTAGAAAATCTTAGTTATAAAGAATACTCCCAAGTTTTATACCGTTGTAAGTATGGTATTCATTTTAAACCTGAACCCTTTGGCATTTCTATCGCCGAGATGGTAAAAGCTGGCATCATTCCCTTCACCCGTAAAGGAGGGGGACCGGCAGAAATTATTGGTCAAGAAAACACCGATTTATTTTTTAATAATCTTGAGGAGGCGGTAGAAAAAATTGCCCATGTGATGCAAAATGAGGATAAGCAATATCAATTACTTTCCTCTCTAGAAAAACAAAAAATTCTGTTTTCTACTGATAAGTTTATAGCAGATATTAATAGTGTAGTTACTGGCTATCTACAAGGAAATCTATGAAAATTGTCATCCCGATCGTGTTTTATCGTCAAGGAGGGGTAGAAAGAGTCATTATATCTTTAGTACCCAGTTTATTAGAATATGTCGAACAAATTATTATCGTCCTCCCTTGTAATAACCTTGAATATTTTAAGTCTTTAATGCCTGATTCAGATAAACTTATCTACGAGGAACTTGATTTTTCTCCCAAGAGCTTTGAGACAAGTTTAATCTATTTTTATAGTCCTCTAGCGAATTTTTACAAAATCCTAAGACTGACTTCGATTCATCGTCTTTTCTCTCGTAGAATTGAGCTTTTACGCATCGAAGCAAGAATTAATCAGATTATCAAGCGTTACCAAGCTGATCACTGTTTGTATGGAATGACTAATCGGATTTCTCCACCCAATGTCAAGGTTACTTTAAGTGGCATTATTTATGATGTCTTTTGGCAATTTGCTCCCTTAACTTACTCAGAATCCTATCAAGAACCCTACAATGAAGTATTAAAAGAATGGTTAGATAATGCCGATCTACTGTTCACAATTTCCCAAAAAACTAAAGACGATGTTTTAAAAGTTTTTCCCAATGCTACCTATGCTAGTAAGTTAAAAGCTGTACCTTTAGCGGGATTTGTCGAGCAGTCTCATCCCAAGATTGATTTAGTCAAAAGTGAGCTAGTTACTTTTTATTTTCCCTCCTCTTTTGGTATCTACAAAGATCATCTAACTTTACTGAAAGCAGCCATTACACTAGCGAAAAAAGGTTTAAAATTTCAAATAGTTTTTATTGGTAAAGAAACCGATAATCTAGTTAGTGGAAATCTGCAATTGTCTCAACAGTCCAAAACCCAAGAATACCAAGACTATCTCAAAGAATGTACCCAACTTTATCAGGAAAATCAAGAAATTTTCCAGAGTCATATCAAAGGATTAGGTTATCAAGACTATGAAACCTTGCAGTTTTATTATCAAACCTGTTCCTGTGTGGTATTTCCTTCAAAATACGAAGGTTTTGGGTTAGCAATAGCAGAAGCAATTTTACAAGGTATTCCCGTTATCGCTTCCGATTTAGAAGTGTTTCAAGAACAGGTAGAATTATATAATTGTCCCGAAAGAGTGCAATTCTATCCTAGGGGAGATGCGGACAGTTTAGCCAATTGTTTAGAACAATTTATCCTCAATCCAATTCCTCGCTTGTTACCCGAAGATATTCCCAATAAAATTAATCTCTGGACGTGGGAAGATGTGGCGAAAAAATATGTAGAACTACTGAAAGAAAATGCAGGTTACTGATCTCTATATCTACCCGATTAAATCCTGTCGAGGTATTCAATTATCCCAAGCTGAAGTGACTCCTAAAGGTTTACTCTGGGATCGAGAAATGATGTTAGTGGATGGCAAGGGTAAATTTATCACCCAAAGAGAATATCCGCAATTAGCCACCGTTTCTGTCACGATTACAGGAGATAAATTTTCTCTGAAAACATCTCAAGATTCCCTTACTTTTCAGCCTAATTTCACAGGAGAAAAAAGAGCGGTTCAAATCTGGGAATCCCAAACCATAGCCATGGATCAAGGGGATGAAATCGCCGAATGGTTTGAGAAAATTCTCGACATTCCTTGTCGTTTAGTGCGACAATCTCCCGATTATCCACGTCCAGCGAATCCTCGCTATGCAGGGAACGATCATACTCCCGTCAGTTTTGCCGATGGTTATCCAATTTTATTAACTAATACTGCTTCTTTAGAGGACTTAAATCGGCGTTTAGTTGCACCAGTGCCGATGAATCGTTTTCGTCCTAATATTGTTATTAGTAGCGATCAAGCTTTTAGCGAAAGTAGTTGGCAAAAGATCACAATTGGAGAGATAAATTATGCTCTAGTTAAACCCTGTAGTCGCTGTATTATCACCACCACCGATCAAGAAACAGGTAGGAGAAATCCCCAACAGGAACCTTTAAAAACCTTAAGCACTTTTCGCCGTTTCCCCAGGGGCATCATGTTCGGAGAAAATGTCATCCCCGAAAAGACAGGTATAATTAAAGTCGGCGATCCTATTACCGTAATCTAGGGAAATGGGGGTGATCAGTTATCAGTTATCAGTTATCAGTTATCAGTGAACAGATGTGAGCTTTCAGTTCACTGATTACTGTTCACTGTTCACAGTAAAAAACTCCCCACTGATAACTATGCGGACATCAAGGTTAAGATAAATAACCATAAGAACAATACTTGACTAGAGACACTGAAACCATGCCCCTTGATACCGCATCGATTTTAGAAGTATTACGTCCCGTTCAAGATCCAGAACTGCAAAAAAGCTTAGTGGAATTGAACATGATCCGCAATGTGGCGATCGATGGCGGAAAAGTTAGCTTTACCCTAGTTTTGACCACTCCCGCCTGTCCTTTACGCGAATTTATCGTGGAAGACTGCCAAAAAGCCGTTAAACAGCTGCCCGGGGTGGAAAGTGTCGCCGTGGATGTAACTGCCGAAACCCCGCAACAAAAAGCTTTACCCGATCGCCAAGGCGTGGAGGGGGTTAAAAATATTATCGCCGTTTCCAGTGGTAAGGGCGGTGTGGGAAAAAGTACCGTGGCTGTCAATATCGCCGTCGCCTTGGCTCATTTAGGGGCAAAAGTGGGGCTATTAGACGCGGACATCTACGGCCCCAACGCGCCGACAATGTTGGGCTTAAATGACGCACAAGTGACCGTACAGGGTGCAAATGGCGAGATATTGGAACCCGCTTTTAACCATGGCATCAAAATGGTTTCCATGGGCTTTTTGATCAACCCCGATCAACCGGTAATCTGGCGCGGTCCGATGTTAAACGGCATTATCCGTCAGTTTCTCTATCAAGTCAACTGGGGCGATTTAGACTATTTAATCGTCGATATGCCTCCCGGTACTGGGGATGCACAATTAACTCTAATTCAATCGGTCCCCCTAGCCGGTGCGGTGATTGTCACCACTCCCCAGACGGTTTCTTTAATTGATGCGCGTCGGGGTTTAAAAATGTTCCAACAGCTAGGGGCGCGGGTTTTGGGTATCGTGGAAAATATGAGTTATTTTATCCCCCCCGATCAGCCCGATCGCTCCTATGATCTATTTGGGTCCGGTGGTGGGGAAAAAACCTCACAAGAATTGGGCATTCCTTTACTGGGATGTGTGCCTCTGGAAATATCCCTCCGGGAAGGCGGTGATACTGGTGTACCAGTAGTTTTAGGGCAACCAGAATCGGCCTCAGCTAAAGCCCTAATAGCGATCGCTCGTCAGGTGGCGGCGAAAGTATCCGTGGCAGCCTATAGTTAGTCAGTAAATGTAGGGAGAGAAATGGTGAGAAGACAGTCCCTTGTTAGAAGGAAACTAAGCGGTTTTAACGAACAGTTTAGCTTTATTTTCCGGGATATAGCCCAAATTGATTGGCTTTTGTTCGTTTTGGTGACGGGTTTAACCGTTTTCGGTGGTTTAATGATTCGTAGTGCCGAAAGACATACCACGGCTCTCGATTGGTGGCAACACTGGTTATTCGGATGCGTGGGAGTGGCGATCGCTTTATTTCTGGCCCGTTGTCGTTACGAAAGTCTGCTGAAATGGCACTGGTTAACCTATCTTCTCACCAATCTCTCCCTAATCGCGGTAATTATCCTAGGGGTGACGGCGAATGGGGCGCAAAGTTGGATTAATATCGGCAGTTTTAACGTGCAACCGTCGGAATTTGCCAAGGTAGGTTTAATTATCACCCTAGCAGCCCTCCTACATCATCGTCCCGCCGATAATCTTTTTGCGATCGCTCGTGTCTTTTTCGTCACTGCCATCCCTTGGGTATTAATTATGGCGCAGCCGGACCTGGGGACAGGATTAGTTTTTGGTGCAATTACCCTAGGCATGATTTACTGGGCTAATGCGAAACTGCCTTGGATGATTATCCTGTTATCTCCTCTCGCATCGGTTTTTCTGTTTAATTTACTTTTTCCTGCTTGGATTGTTTTAGCAATTATCATCGCTGTACTTGCTTGGTTTACCCTTCCCTACCGTTTTTTATCTACTTTCCTCGTGGTGGCAACTAATCTGGCAGTGGGTAAATTAGGCGAGGTTTTTTGGGGTTTATTAAAAGAATATCAAAAAGATCGTTTAACCCTATTTCTTGACCCAGAAAAGAATCCTTTGGGGGGAGGTTATCAATTAATTCAATCCCGCATTGCCATCGGATCGGGAGAATTATTGGGACGGGGATTACACCAAGGCACCCAAACCCAATTAAATTTTATTCCCGAACAACACACCGATTTTATCTTCTCGGTAGTCGGGGAAGAACTCGGTTTTGTTGGCAGTATTCTAGTTTTAATAGCTTTCTGGTTAGTTTGTTGGCGTTTGTTAGTCATTGCTAATACTGCTAAAGAAAACTTTGGTTCTTTAATAGCGATCGGTGTTCTCTCAATGATCGCTTTTCAGGCAATTCTTAATATTAGCATGACCGTGGGATTAGCCCCGATTACAGGGATTCCTCTACCCTGGTTAAGTTATGGACGTTCATCTTTATTAACCAATTTTATCGCTTTGGGTTTAGTGGAATCCGTGGCTAATTATCGCCCACGTAAGCGTTTGTACTAAGTAGTCGTGCAGAATTAATTTTCTCGTCAAGATCGCAGACAATTATCAGTTATCAGATTCTAGAATTTCGGGGCGATAGTTTATGGAACGCGGTTTATTGTGGACACCTTTATTAATTCTGTTTATTTGGTTGGCTTGGAGTGGTTGGAATGAATACCAAAAAGTGGAAATCTATCGAGAATGGGCGGAAAACTTCGATCGAGCTAAGTATGATATATATTCTGTCTTAGGTCAAAAAGATAGAATTATCACCTGGGGAAAACCAACTCGTAAGGGAGTGATTAATTTACAAACTTTTTCCCTAGAGGAGGTCAAAGAAATCCGTCTGTTAGTTAATAATCAAGTGGTGGATTTAGATGCTATTCCCCCCCAAGGTTCCCCTTTTCTAGAATTTATTTTTAAGGAGCGATCACCTGAAAAAATTCCCTTTACTGAAGTTGAATTGGCTAGTCAGTGGGCGAAATTTTTACAACAACAAATCTTAATTTAATGCCGATAATTTCTAGCGCAATCTTCCCGATCGCAGGATACCGACAACTAACCATAAACCGATAAAACTAGCTGTAGCAAATAATACGGTACTAATAATAGTTAATTGCCGAGATTGGGCGCTGGCCGTAACAATAGCAGCCCCGATAATTAAGGAACCAATAATCACACTAAAAGCTAGTCGATTAGCGGAATTATCTAAACTGCGACGGAGATTATCTAATTCCCGAATTTTCAGATTAACATTTAAAGTTTCTGAGGTTAAACCATCTAGTAAAACTTCGATTTGACGAGGAGATTTCAGGGAAAAAGATTTCAAGTCTAAAACTGTTCTTAGGGCAGTTTGTAGGGGAGTGCTACCGATTAACTGTTGTTCAAGAATATTAGTTAATAGCGGTTTAACTTCTTCTAGGATATTAATGTCAGGATTAAATTTTCGGGCAGTTCCTTCTAGATTAGCGAGACTTTTAGCAAATAAACCTAAATTACCCGGGAGTTTAATTCTATTGCGACGGGCAACTTGCAAAAGTTCATAAACTACCTCACTAAAGTTAATTTGATTTAAATTGAGGTTATAATATTTTCGCAACATCCGCTCATAATCTACCTCTAATTGGACTAAAGTAATCGGGACTACTGACTCGGATAGTTTAATAGTTAGTTGACTGCATCTTTTCGCATCTAAGTCAACAATTGCTAATAACAATTCTGTTAAAATTTGTTGAGTTTGCGGGTCTAATCTGCCCACCATACCACAGTCAATTAAAGCTACTCTACCATCATCAAGATAGAAAATATTACCTGGGTGAGGATCGGCATGAAAGAAGCCATCAATATAAATTTGTTGAAAAAATGACCGAAACAAAATCCTAGTTATTTCGGTTTTTCTTTGGGAAATTGCTTGCTCAGTTGGCGGTCTAGAAACATCAGCCTCTAAAATTTGTTTTCCCTCTAACCATTCTAACACTAATAGCCTAGAATTAGTTAAGTGCCAATAAATTTTAGGAATAACTAACTGTTTGGGTTCTGACCAACGACTCTGGGTTAAATTATAGCGTAATTGGTCAGTATAATGACCTTCTTGGGTGAAATCTAATTCCGCATTAACTGCTTTAATAAACTCCTCTGCTAAGTCAACAACGTCGTAACTTTGACCAAATTCTGTTAGGGCAACTAAATCAGCAATTCCCTTAATTAAGGCACTATCTTGGGCGACAATTTTTTCAATCCCCGGACGCAAGACTTTAATCGCTACTTCTTCCCCAGATAATAAAGTTGCCCGATGAATTTGCCCGATCGATCCTGCGGCGATCGGTTGGGTATTAATATACTTAAATACCTGTTCGATCGGTTTGGCTAACTGTTCAGTGATGACTATTTCTATATCCTTCCAAGCAACGGGAGGAACTTGCGCTTGTAGGGCAGTTAAAGCCTCGATATAATTAGCAGGTAGCAGATCGGGACGGGTACTAAGTAACTGTCCCAATTTGACATAAAAAGGACCCAATTCCACGAGGATTTTTTTGAGAACTTCTGGGGTAGGAATCTGGGGATTTTCTGTTTTTCCTAGGGTTAAAACCCCGCGCATATAGTCCCAACCGTTGCCGAGAACTATCTCAAGGATTTCTTTTTGTCTTTGACTGGTTTGGGGGAGTGAGAACACAGTATTATCAGTTATCAGTTATCAGTTATCAGTTATCAGTTATCAGTTATCAGTGGGTAAGTTATCAGTTATTAGTGGGTAAGTTATCAGTGGGTAAGTTAGGTACTTATCGATGGCTGCATCCCACATTTGCAGAAATACCGATAATCAGCAATTATCAGTGACTCTTAAATTATTACAGATATATCAGCAGCTGCGTGTAAGCATCCCACAAAAAAACTAATGCGCTCCGGGGTTCGGGGGAGGCGCTTCGTCCCCCGACGGGGGGTTTGGGGGGTAGAACCCCCCAAAAGCTTGGATTGAGCGATAAAACCGAAAGTAACGCCCGATTTTAGTAGAGAGTTTCCCTTAAAAAATCCCAACTTAGTAGATTTACAAAAATGAGATGTACCCCTTTCAGTTATCAGTTATCAGTTATCAGTTATCAGTTATCAGTTATCAGTTATCAGTTATCAGTTATCAGTTATCAGTTATCAGTTATCAGTTATCAGTTATCAGTTATCAGTTATCAGTTA
>SFBI01000154.1 GCA_007095845.1 Microcystis aeruginosa Ma_MB_S_20031200_S102 | reverse complement strand
AAAACCTGTCTATCTCCAGCGTTGGATGATAATTATCTGTCAAAAAATAATGCTTCTACACAAGTTCTCTATTTAAATAAGAGAATTTTATCTGATTTTTTTTAAAATGAGAATTGCTGCTAGATTTAGTCTATCTGCTCTTGCCAAAAAACTCCAGTTCTCTAGCTGGTCGGGGTTTATTTAGAATTTGCCGAGGCGAAAGGTTATCTTTGGGGATGGAATGGCAGTACTTTTGGCTAATTTATGCCAAAATTTGAGAAATAGGGCTTATTTTAACTCTCTGGTGAGTATTTTCGCCTGTTCAATCCAAGCTAACATCACCGCAATATCGGGACATAAATCGCGTCTTTGCAGATTAGCCACCTGAAAATTGATGTTTTTGCTAATTGCGGGGATGAGCCTTTTTCTGCCAACTCTTGAGGTTGACGCGTTTCATTTTAAAATTGGCGGATGGTATAAAAGTAGAATAGAGAGATTATACTGAGTATAGAAAAATTACAGCTTTGTTCCTAAAGATGAAGTGTAACCTAATTTGGTATCGAATCCTGACGACCGGCTCCCCAAAACGAAAACTTTGTACTTCACCATTAAGATAACTACTATAAGATGAATTTATTAGAAGAAGTTAAGGCAAAAACTAAAGAATTTCGTACCGATAACTATCCTATGTCAATCGGAGAGATTATTAGTCTTTATAATAACAAAGAAATGATAATTAATCCAGATTTTCAAAGATATTTTCGTTGGACAATAGCTCAAAAAAGCCGATTCATAGAATCGATACTACTAGGAATTCCTATTCCCTCTATTTTTGTCTATCAGAGAGAAGAAGATAGTGTTTGGGAATTGGTGGATGGATTACAAAGGATTTCAACAATTTTGGAATTTGTTGGCGATTTAAGAGATGAGGACGATGAAACTAAGAAAAAACCGAAACTGGTGCTTCAAGGTACTAACTTATTACCTAGCTTAAACGGAGTTATGTGGGAAGGTGCAGAGGAAGGAGAGTATAATTTGCCCCCATCTCTAAAAATAGATTTCAAAAGAGCGAAAATACAGGTTCAGATTATCCAAAAAGAATCGGATAAAAATGCTAAGTTTGAAGTTTTTGATCGTTTAAATACTGGGGGCTCTTTTTTATCTTATCAAGAGGTGCGTAATTGTCTTTTGATTATGCTAGATAAAAGCCTATATAAGTGGTTAGAAGACTTGGCAGAAAATGAGAACTTTAAAAATTGTATTTCCCTATCCGAGCGATTAAGACAAGAACGCTACGACTTGGAACTAATTCTTAAATATTTTGCCCTGTCTTCTCCCACATTTGATCCAAAATCATTGAACAAAAAAGAGGTTAATGAATATTTGACTGACTATCTGATAGAATTATGCAATTCCAGGACTTTTGATCGTGTGTTAGAGCAAGAAAAATTCGCTAAAATGTTTTTATTGCTTGATCAAGCGACGAATGAAGATACTTTTACCAAATATGATGGAACAAGATTTAAGGGTAAATTTCTCGATTCTGCTTATGAAGCGATCACCACAGGATTACGAGAAAATATTGATGATTACTCTACTCGAGATATTGAACTGCTAAGAACAAAAATTCAGGAAATGTGGTCAGAATCTGACTTTACTGATAACATCGGTACGGGATCGAGAGCTAGAACTAGAATGCACAAAATGATTGAATTTGGCAAAAAATATTTTAAAAAGTAATGAGTAAAGATAATAGAACTATCGAAATTCTCCAGAAAAACTTAGATGAAGATATGGCATGGCGAATCAGAGAACTTAGTATTTTAAAAACTAAAATTCCTCGACAAAAAGGAACTGAGCAAGATGTATTAATTAGAGCCGGAATAACCACTCTCTATGCCCATTGGGAAGGTTTTATTAAATATGCAGCAGAATGTTATTTGCAGTTTGTTTCCTTAAGAAAATTAAATTATCATGAACTGGATTACTGTTTCGTTGCCCTTAGTTCTAGAAAATCTATAAATGAGTTAATAAAAACCAATAAATTTAAGTTACAAAAAGAGATGATCAAAAATTTACTTGATAACCTAGAAAATAGAGCTTCTATACCCTACGAAAATATTATTAACACCAAATCTAATCTCAATTTTGAAGTTTTCACTGATATCTGTACTATTCTAGGAATTGATGATAGTGATTATCAACTGCGGCAGAAAGCTATTGATGAACAACTTCTCACCCAAAGAAATAAAATTGCTCATGGCAAGTATTTAACTATCGATTATGAAGAATACATCAGTATTTATAATTTAGTAATTGAATTAATCAGAGATTTTAAAGATGATCTATTAAATGCCGCCGTGACGGAACAGTATAAAAAAGGTCCAGCAATGCTCTAAAGTTGATAAATATCAATCTAACAAAAACTCAAAGCTTTACTATACAAGCTTTACAAGCATAAGTTGTTAATAGTTTTACATGACAGGTTCGGTAGACCCAAAAGTATATAGGATTAATACTAAATACGTTGAGCGCTACATATCAGAACAGGCAAAAGGCAAGAGACAAAAGGGGAAATAAATAATCAGTTTTTAATAACCGGATTTAGTATTTGACTATCAAGAACTGTTGAAATAGTAGCAAGAGACGAAGTGACTAATCGGAGTAACTTGTCTTTTGTCTCTGCCAAATTATTATCTTCTGTATCGCGCTGTAAACTTTGAGTATTATAAATTTTTTTAATTAAGTCTTGGCCAGCAGAAAAAACATTACCATCATAATATTTGGTTGTCCTGGCTTCTTCAAAAAATATATTAATTCCCTCTGACCATTCAGCTTTTAACTCTAAGTCATCCACTTGCTCTAATAGATTATTACTAAGAGATTGAAGTTCTTGAAGCTGCGTTTTGACATGAGGTGCTTTCGCATAAATTCTTCCCCAAGTGGCCAAAAAATCAAGAGTTTGTTCGGCAATTAAAGGGGTTCCGTCCGCAAGACTAACTTTAAAAAAAGCGTCGAGGACAGGGGCAAGAAGCGCAAAAATTGGTAATTCCCAACTATTGACAGAAGCGGTAAGAACAAGTAGGCTGATTCTAGATGGACTATCAGGGAGAATACTATTGCGAGATAAAATTGACGCAATAAATAACCAAACAACCTCATTGTTAATCTCGCTGTCATTCTGTAGAAGCTTACGTCCCAATACCCCTAAGCCGATTTCTGAAGCTTCGATCGATCCCAGTGCCAACAGAGCGGCAAACTCTCTAACATGACTATCCACCCTTCTCAGATTGCCGAAAGCTCTATCAATTTCTTCTCTAGCGTTATCACTATCGCCAGAGTCTAAAAATTGTTGTACTCTTCTAAGCATCGTTGTCATTCTGTTTGGGGCGAAGGGATAAAGGTAAGACCACTGCGAATTTCAATATCTACACGGGCGTTTTTAGTTTTACGTTTAGAATCCTGAAATGGGTGCGGTTGTGCCTCTGGAGTGACACCACCTTGCTCACTAGCATTTGTAACAAAGCGTTCAGCTTTTCTAAAAGCTTGTTTCCGTTCCTCTCGTTGAAATTCGCTGCATTGCCCTTTAATATTAGCAAGAAATGATAATCCTTCTTCAGCAGTAACAGGATTTTTTCTTGCCCAAGAACAACTGTATCCACCCTTTTGCTGGATATCGTCTCCTTGAGCTTGTACACTCCCACGATAAGGTTCTGACGAACTCGACATATTAAATGTTCAAATTTATTCATTTAAGACAATTATATAGTAATTATCAGCAAAAATGTCAAACAAAGCCCAAATACTTGATTAGAATCAATTATCAAAAGTTCAGCTATAAAATTATGTAGAATGCTTTCGACGACGTACTGGGAAATTACCTGACAAAAAAAAGTTGACAGAACCAAAACGGTCTATCAACTCTTAAAGTTATCTATTCAAGAACTAAAAATTAACGTTCTTGAAAGACGATTTTTTTGTCCAGGGAAGGACGGTTATTCGACTTAGAGGGGTACTTACTACCACCACTGCGGGGAGTTTTATTAATCACCGGTTTACTGCTCGTCGCTGCGGGAACTTCCCAATCAGTTTTCATCCACTGGGGACAATTTTGATCGTAGATCATTTGCAGGGCAGCAGCCGCGATCGCTTGGGGATCGTATTCTGCGCTTAAATCCCGCACTAAAGGCAAGAAAGAAGCCATACGTTCCCCCGATAAAGCCTCTTTTAGCTGATTTTGCAGCTTGGCCAGGCGTTTTGCTTCCACTTCGGTGCGACTAGGAATGGGACTAGATTCCAGACGTTGACGCAAACGCTGTTCAATCTGACGTAATAAACGCCGATCGATCGGTTCTACTAAGGATATAGCAGTTCCCGTTTTACCGGCGCGGCCAGTGCGGCCAATGCGGTGAATATAGGTTTCGGCATTATCCGGCAGATCATAGTTAATAACGTGGCTGAGATTTTCCACATCTAGACCGCGGGCCGCGATATCCGTGGCTACCACTAATTTAATTTTGCCCTCGCGGAAACGTTGCACCAGTCGTTCCCGTTGCACTTGGCTTAAGTTACCGTGGTATTCATCCACCGTTTGCCCCGCTTCTTGCAGTTTGCTGGTTAATTCGGCTGCGGTTTGCTTGGTGCGGACGAAAATAATCGCCGATTCTAGGGGTTCGATCTCTAACAGGGGTTGCAGGACTTTTAATTTCGTCCAACCGCGAGGGATCATATAAATTTTCTGTTCGATTTTAGCAGGAGCGGCCTGGGTTTGAGAAACCGTCACAGAAATGGGAGATTTCAAGAAATTAGCGATTAAATCGCGGATTTCCCGGGGCATAGTGGCCGAGAAACAGGCGGTTTGACGGGTGGAGGGGGATGCTTGCAGAATTTTCTTAACATCATCGATAAAACCCATACTGAGCATTTCGTCCGCTTCATCGAGGACTACCCAGTTTAAGGATTCGAGATGGAGTTTTTTGCGATCGAGCAGATCAATTACCCGGCCGGGAGTGCCGACCACAATCTGGACACCTTTTTCCAGACTGCGGATCTGACGTTCCATGGATTGACCACCACAGACTGTCAGGATAAAGAGACGACGGTCATCAGAGAAATCTTTGATGGCGCTGGCCACCTGTTGGGCTAATTCCCGGGTGGGGGTGAGGATTAAAGCTTGAACGTTAGGATTTTTGGTGTCCATGCGTTCCAGTAAAG
Source organism: Microcystis aeruginosa Ma_MB_S_20031200_S102 (assembly GCA_007095845.1). Lineage (GTDB taxonomy): Bacteria > Cyanobacteriota > Cyanobacteriia > Cyanobacteriales > Microcystaceae > Microcystis > Microcystis aeruginosa_D. The sequence goes on along the minus strand of SFBI01000154.1, from coordinate 16,625 downwards.
GCAGGGAATAGGCGGCAGTTTTGCCGGTTCCCGTTTGTGACATTCCTACCATGTCATGCCCTTCTAGAAGGAGAGGGATGGCTTTGGTTTGAATTTCCGTGGGGGTGGTGAATCCAAGCGTTTCTAGGTGTTGAAGACGGCTATCGGATAAACCTAAATTGTTGAAACCAGTGGTCATAAGGGTTGTTTTGTGGGAATTAAATTAGAAAAATCGAAAAATTAGACTATTTCGCCGTAGAGATCGTAGGTATCGGCCGCAGTGATTCGGACCGGTACGATCGCACCTAGAATCGCCTCCCCTGTCACATAAACCAAGCCATCTACTTCTGGGGAAAAACGAGCGGAACGCCCGATTAGTTCTCCTGTTTCCGGGTTTTCCTGTTCGATGAGAACATCGACAGTGTGACCTATATAAGCTTGATTTTTGCGCTCCGAGATTGGTTGCTGAGTTAACATCAACCTTTCGCGGCGTTCGTCCATAATTGCCTGTGGCACTGGATTGGGCAGGCCAAAAGCGGCTGTACCTTCTTCGGCGGAGAAGGTAAACACCCCGACGTGATCGAACTCATGACGTTTGACAAATTCCAGCAGATGGCTGAAATGTTCCTCGGTTTCTCCGGGGAAACCGACGATAAAAGTCGTTCGTAAAACCGCGTTCGGGATAGCTTGCTTGAGCCGCTCGATAATGCCATCGTTGACTCGTCCTTGCCAGGGACGGTTCATCGCCCGCAGGATGTCGGGATGGGAATGCTGTAGCGGCAAGTCTAGATAGGGTAAAACATTCGGGCTCTCTCGGATCGCTTCGATAACCTTTGGCGTTAACCCGGTCGGGTAAGCGTAGTGAACGCGAATCCAAGGTATATCGACTTCTGCCAGCGCTCGCAAGAGTTCCGCTAATTTGGGTTCGCCATATAAGTCTAACCCATAATTGGTTGTTATTTGCGAAATGAGAATTAATTCTTGGACCCCTTGGCTGGCCAATTGTCGCGCTTCGGCCACAATGGACTCGATCGAACGGGATCTTTGATCACCGCGCAGGTGGGGAATAATACAGAAAGCACAGCGATAGTCGCAGCCTTCGGCCACCCGCAGATAGGCGACTCCTTCGGTAGTGGTGCGATAACGGGGCAGATTTTCATCGGCGATAAAAGTGGGATCGGCACTGACTTCCTTGACTCGTTCTCCCGTCTCTACCCGTTCCACGATCTCGACAATTTTCTGATAATCCCCCGTGCCAACAATGGCCACGGCTTCCGGCAATTCCGTCAGGAGTTCATCTTGGAAATGTTGGGCCATACAGCCGGAGATAATAATTTTTTTATTAGCTTCCGCCAGTTCCACGAGGGTGCGAACGGATTCTTCTCTAGCTGCTTGAATGAAACTACAGGTATTAACGATAACGTAATCGGCCAACTCCTCGTCATTATCTACGGGATAGCCGGCCTTGGCCAGCAGTCCTAACATATGCTCGGAGTCGATCCGGTTTTTCTCACAGCCTAGGTGTGAGATGGCGATGGTTGGCTTATTGCCCATGCGATCGAGTATCAACCAAATCTTAAACTTCTCTAATGTTAAGACATTTTAACGGATTCCGGACTTGATAAAATCATTAGCAGTTAAAATAATTTCCCCCCGTGGAACCGTGGGTAGGCCTTCACCCTGTTAAAATGGGTGAGCGGCGCCTGGTTGGGGACGCTAAGAGTAGTAGACGCTGTGAATTTAATTGCAACTTTCAAGACAAAAAACCCGATTATTGGCGTAGTTCATCTCGCCCCCCTGCCCACTTCCCCCCGTTGGGGTGGTAGTCTCAAGACGGTGATCGAGCGGGCTGAACAGGAGGCGACGGCCTTGGCTGCTGGTGGTGTTGATGGTTTGATTATCGAGAATTTTTTTGATGCCCCCTTTACTAAGCAACAGGTGGATCCCGCCGTGGTTAGTGCCATGACGTTAATTGTTGATCGCATTAAGAATCTGGTGGTCTTACCGATTGGTCTTAATGTTCTCCGCAATGATGCCCATAGTGCCTTAGCGATCGCTACCTGTGTCAATGCCCAATTTATTCGGGTTAATGTGCTAACGGGGGTTATGGCCACCGATCAGGGCATTATTGAGGGTCAAGCCCACGAACTCTTGCGTTATCGGCGCGAATTGGGGTCTGAGGTCAAAATTTTAGCGGATGTTTTGGTTAAACACGCCCGCCCCTTGGGAACTCCTAATCTGACTACGGCGGTGCAAGATACGATCGAACGGGGACTAGCAGACGGGGTGATCCTCTCCGGTTGGTCCACCGGTAGTCCCCCCAGTTTTGAGGATTTGGAACTGGCAGTGGCGGCGGCCAAGGGAACACCGGTTTTTATCGGCAGCGGGGCTGATTTGGACAATATCGGGCGGTTGCTGCTGGCTGCCGATGGGGTGATCGTGGCTAGTTCCCTCAAGCGTCATGGCAAAATTACTGAACCGGTGGATCCGATCCGGGTGTCGCAATTTGTGGAAACGGCCCGGCAGATCAACGATCAAAAGGCAAAAATTAATAATTCTCTGCCTTCTTTGCCCCTGTCCACATAACCCCTTGCTAGAATGGCGGATAGTTATCGGCCGTGGTGCGATCCTAAGTTTTTAGGAATTGAAAACGTCCTAATTAACACAATATCGTTACGGGATTTTTCCCTTCAACAAAGTACATTTAGATTTTCCTCCTGACTCCCAAATTCTGCTGTAATTTAATCTAAATAATATTATGCGTCGTCGTTCTGTACCTTGGATTCATCGCTACTCCCGGCCCCTAATTGGGGGCGTTTCGATCGTGGGGGCGATTCTGACCGGCTATTTAACCATTACCAAACTGACGGGAGGGACTGCAGCCTGTACCGCCGGGGCTAGTGATGGGGCTGGTTGTACTGGTGTTCTTAATAGTCCCTACGCTACGGTTTTCGGGCTGCCCTTGAGTTTGTTCGGTTTTTTAGCCTATATTGCCATGGCGGTTTTTGCCCTCAGTCCTCTATTTATTAATGGGGAAATTCAGAAAAATCTCCGCAAAAGTTTAGAAAATAATACTTGGTTATTGCTGTTAGCGGGGGCGACTGCGATGGCGGTATTTAGTGGTTATTTAATGTATATTCTCGCCACGGAATTAAGGGAATTGTGTCCCTACTGCATCACTTCGGCTTTGTTCGCTTTAACTTTATTAATTCTCACAATTGTGGGGCGTGAATGGGAAGGTTTAGGACAAATTATACTGCCGATGGTTGTAGTGGCGATGATTACTTTGGTGGGAACTTTAGCGGTTTATGCGGGAGTAAATTCCCCGACGGTGGCAGGAGGAAAAGAAGAAATTACCCGGCCAATGACAGCTGCTAAACCTCCCTACGGTTGGGAAGTAACCACGGTTTCGGGAAAAGCAGAAATCGCCCTGGCTAAACATTTAAAAGCAATTGGTGCGAAAGAATACGGGGCTTTTTGGTGTCCCCACTGTTACGATCAAAAACAGTTATTTGGTAAAGAAGCGGGAGAAATCCTCAAAAAAGAAGGGGTTTACATTGAATGCGATCCCCAAGGGGTTAATGGTAATCCCCAAGCTTGTCGCGATGCCGGAATTAAAGGTTTCCCCACTTGGATTATTAAGGGTCAAGAATATTCGGGAACCCAAAGATTAGAGAAATTAGCGGAGGTTTCTGGTTATACTGGCCCGATGAATTTTAAATATACAGTTCCGGGGCGCAAGTAGGAAAGGGTTAAAAGTTATACTGGAGGCTGAACCTTGTTCAGCCTTTATTGTTGTCTATTATCTCGATGTCGTTATAGCTGCTGTCTAATTACTATTTGTTGATATGACCAGCAGCAACAATTAAATTAATAGTTTTAAGCAAAAAGTAAACAATCCCAAACCAGCAACTAACTCTAATGAGCTATTTATACTCTTATCGCCATAACTTGACCCAATTATTAGAACAAATTAATTTACAGAAACCTTCGATCAAAATTCCTACCTTTGTTACTCATGACTTGGTAGATACTTATCAAATTTGTCGTCTAATTGATGATTTCATTTTTGAATATTTTCAAGAAAATAGAACAACAGACACAGACATTGCAGACAATAGGGATCAAAAAATCGATGATGCTTTGGATGAGTTCCAGTCTAAAGTAGTTGAAAAAATCCTGAAAGAAAAACAGGATTTTAAAAATATATCTCTCAAAAAGAAGAAAGGATTTAAAAATATTTTTGAGTTTGCTCAATGTGAAAACTTGTACTTATCGAATAAATATGTCAATCTTATCTCCGAAAGTCTAGGTCATACTTTAGAAGAAATTGCTTCTATTAGTTCACAGGTTTTTGTACCAGAAAAAATTCTAAATTTTAAAATCAAAGGTGTGGATTTAGTAGTTTTTAATCAAGGAATAATCAAATACACTCAATTAAAAACTAAAAAAGATACTCTTACTGGTAGCCAGAGTGATCGGAGTATCAATGAATTAAAAATACATCCTAACTCAGTTTTTGCTGCTGCTTTAGATATGGGCAATTCTTGGACAATTAGCAAAACCAAAGCTAAAGAGAATAATATTGAGCTATTAGCAGGGCAAGCTTTTTGGTCAATGTTGGACTTAGATTATGAAACTATCCTGAATAAGTTAAAGATGACAGTCAGGAAAATCGAAAAAGAACTTTATCAAGTTTAGCTACTTTGATGTATAATAAAGAGGTAGATAAGTTGCTAATTATTGGTTATGACTCAGGTAAATCTACAAAAAGCCGCTAATATTCTCGGTGTGACCACCGCAGAAATACTAACATGGCAAAAGAAAAAATTAATCAAAGGTCAGAAAATCAATCAAGTTGATTGGTTATTTAATCTCGAGCAATTAACCAATCTTAAAAATAACCAATCCCCCGGAGAATTGAGAATTTTACAAACTGTTGAGCCAACTAATTACACAGTTATTGAATTATTTGCTGGCTGTGGTGGTATGGCATTAGGTTTAGAAAATGCGGGACTAAAAACGCAATTACTGGTGGAAATTAACCAAGATTGTGTTAATACTTTAAGACTCAATCGACCGCAATGGAATGTTATAAATCAAGACATAAAAAAGATTAAATTTTCTGATTTTAGAGACAAAATAGATATTGTAGCTGGAGGTTTTCCCTGCCAACCTTTTAGTTATGCTGGGTTAGGAAAAGGATTAGAAGATTTGAGAGGAAGCTTATTTTTTGAATTTGCTCGTTGTTTACAGGAAGTGCAACCTAAAATCGCTATGGCCGAAAATGTTCGAGGATTATTAAGTAATAAAAAAGGAGAAACTCTCCAATTAATGCTGCAAGCTTTACAGGAAATCGGTTATTATGCCGCTTATCAAGTTTTATCGGCTCAATTTCTCGATGTTCCCCAAAAAAGAGAAAGATTAATTATTATCGCCACCCGTCAAGACCTAAATATTAAACCCATTTTTCCCCAATATAAAAACTATACTATTTCTTTGAAAAAAGCCCTAGAGAATTGTCCAAGTTCTCCAGGAGTAGAATATAAAGAAAGAAAAAAAGAGATTATGTCCTTAGTTCCCGCAGGAGGAAATTGGCGGAATTTGCCGATGGATATTCAAAAAGAATATATGAAAAATAGTCTCAAAAATCACGGCGGACGGACAGGATATGCTAAAAGATTATCTTGGGATGAACCAGCTTTAACTATTACCTGTAGTCCGGCACAAACCCAAACAGAAAGATGCCATCCCCAAGAAACTCGTCCTCTGACTGTGAGAGAATATGCACGAGTGCAGTCCTTTCCCGATGATTGGCAATTTACCGGTAATTTAACCTCTCAATATCGACAGATTGGTAACGCGGTTCCCGTGAATATGGCTTATCATCTTGGTGGCTGTTTAATTAATATGTTACAAGGGGATTATCTGGGGGAAACACAGCCAAAAACTGAACAGTTAAGCATTCCGGGGTTAGAAGTTAATTAATTTTGACTAAAAGTAAATAGTTTTTACCTAATCAGCAACAGCAGCAGAAAAATTAAGTAGTTATACTAAATCCGTTGAGTAACGCACAGAAAACGGGTTTCTTGGAGAAACCCGTTTTCTATTCATGCAAAAGGCAAAACGGAGAATAAATATCAGTCTTTAATAACCAGATTTAGTATAACTACTTCTTGCATGAGTGCCTATCCTCAGCCAGAAATTGATTTTGTCCGATTTCACTGTCCGGGATCTGTAGGGTTGATTCATGAATCAACCCTACCCCACCAGAAATTGATTTTGTCCGATTTTACTGTTCGGGAGGAATAACCTCTAACGGAACACTTTCAGTTTCTCCATCTTTAGATGGATTGACATCGGGACTTTTTTCTGCATCTGGAGTTTTTTCCACCGCTTTGGTTTCCGGAGTGGGGAGGTTTTCGGGGGTTACTTCTGGACTGGGGTTATTTTCTGGGATAGGAGTGAATTCCACTGGAGTTTCGCTTTTGGGAGACGGGGAAACTTCGGGGGAAGCTTCGATATTACGGGTAGTTTCCGTGGGAGTTGTTTCTATCCGGGGAGATTCCTGGGTAGTTGCGGGGGGGGATTCTGGGGTAGTTGCGGGGGGAGATTCCCGGGTAGTTGCGGGGGTGTCTTCGCTGGTTTTTTCTTCTTCCCGGGGACAGGCTGCCGATTCTAAACCGAGATGACATCGGACTTCCTCCCGTCCCAAAGATACGGCAATTCCCGACACCGACATTAATAAAGCTAGGATGGCTAAGATATTCTTCATAAAATTAAACTTGATTCTACTCCTCGACATCACATTGTCTATTTTAGATAGGATCGAACTGATATTGAGAACCCTTTGGCCCCTCATTGCCGCGATTAGCACGCACCAGGGGAACTTGATTAAAAATGTTAAAATCCGTGGTGCTTCCCTGCAAGGTGATTCCTCGATTTAAAGTTTCGACTACAGTAGCACGGTCAGAACTTTTAGCGATCGCTTCTCCTAATACTTTCATGGTATCGTAGGCGGTAGCAGTACGCCAACTGACGCGACCGCGCCAACTTTTCAGCGCATCTTTAGCAAAGGGATCCGTTGCTTGGAAACTCCAAGGTACTGCTAAAACTAATCCGTCGATGCTATCCGCTCCTTGAATAAGTATATCGGGTGTATAAAGTTCATTTCCGCCTAATAAGAGCATTCCTGACGATTCTTGGGCAATAGCCACGGCTTGATCAATGCGATCGCCGTCTTTGCTGAGGGCCAAAAATACCACCTTAGCGCCGGCTTGTTTGGCCTGATCTATGGCGGTTTTAGCATTAAAATTGCCTTTAGTGGTGTCTATTTCCTTAACTATCTTGCCTCCCGGTTCTTTGATCGCTTTAGCAAAGGAATCCTTTAATTTTTGACTATAGGGACTATCGGAATTATAAAAAAGAACCACTGACGGAGACTTCTCTTGCTTACTAGCATAATTAGCCAAAGTTTTGGCTACTGCTTCCAGATAACTGCCTAAAACTTCCTGAGATTTATCCTTAAGGGGAATAGTTTTCAGGGTTGATTTTCCCGTTTGACTAACACTGGTAGTCAGGGGAGAAAGAATCGCTAATCCTTCTTTTTCGTAACTTTCAATCGCTTTTTGACTAAAAGGATCGATTCCGTGGCCCATAACTGCCAAAACTTGACCGGATTGAATCAGATCATCGGCTATCGCTTTTGATTGTAACCCACCGCCATCATTAGCGATGACTATTTCTAAAGGATTACCCGGATTAGAATTATTAAACTCCTCTTGATACCTTGCGACACCTCGGAGAATTTCCTTGGCGCTGTTGGGGTCCTTAGCGATAGGGACAACAACAGCTATAGTATTTTGATTACCTTTTTGTCTAGCTTTGGCGTTATTGTAATAGATTTTGCCCTCCGGATCGTTTGCTTGGGGAGTGGCTGCTAGTTGATAAGATGCGATCGCATTTGCCCAATCTTCCTTTTTAAAGACCGCTGCGCCTTTTTCTTTGTTAGGAGTGGAATTAAGGAGTATTTTCTCACCTTGGCTAAATAAATCGGGATTTTTAGCCGTATTACTCACAAAAGTTGCCTTAGTTTGCTTGTCTGGGGTTTCTTCCCCGACAACTTGAGGAGTATCGGGTTTGGGAATCAACATTTGCAATAGACTCCAACCCCCTAAACCTGCGGTTAAAGCGGTAATTATCAAAGCGAAGGGAAGTAACCAGTTAGATTTTTGACCGACTCTCGTTGTCCCCCCCGGGGACACCACAACCGTGGTTTTAACCGTCGTTGTGACGGGATCCATCGCTTCCCTAGGTAGGCCACAGATAGGACAATCAGGAGTAGTATTTTCGCAGGGTTCATGACCTCCCGCAATTGCTTGGGGATAGGTTTTACCATCTTTAGGGATACCGTCACATTGCCAAGTAGTCATAATCAGTTATCAGTTATCAGTTATCAGTTATCAGTTATCAGTTATCAGTTATCAGTGGGTAAGTTAACAGTGGGTAAGTTAACAGTTATCAGATGTGAGTTTTTAAGTGAGCAGTATTAAATAGTAGTTTCTTGCCATCTTTTCACTGTTTACTGTTTACTGTTTACTGTTTACTGATTACTGATTACTGTTTGAGGACGTTGTCGTAAGCTTTGGAAATAGAGGCCACCGATAAGCAGTAAAAAGAGGATATAAGCAACCATTTGACTGATATAGAGGTTTTGACGATAACCAAACAGGGATTTAAGGAGGAGTCCGGGGAAAGTGCGATCGCTTAAAATTTGGGAACCGTCCCAAACTTGAAAACCGAGAAGACAGGAGGAGGGGAGAGAAGGACAGAAATTGCGATAAAAAGGGTCAATTTCACTTAAAAGACTGATTCCTGCGTCGATATGTTTCAAAACACCGATGAGTAATCCCGCAACGATTAAGAGCAGGAAAGTCCCCATAATTTGGAAAAAGAGACGGATATTAATTTTTACTCCCCCCGCAAATAGGAGAATTCCCAACAAAGTTGCCAAACTTAACCCTGCTATCGCACCGAACGTTTGTATCTGCCAATCTTTTTGGAATTGGGCCAGGATAAAGAGGACAGTTTCAAATCCCTCCCGCAAGACAGCGATAAAAACGAGCAGAAAAATCGCTTTTCCTGCCCCATTTTCCGCTTTTAAACCTGCTTTTACCGCACTTTCTACCTCAGATTTCAAAGATTTGGCCTGTTGAGTCATCCAAATTAACATCCAACTCAACATCAAAACGGCAATTAGTCCAAAAGTGGCGGCCAGTAATTCTTTGATCATTGGTACGAATGGACTAGGAGAGGCATCTACTTGCAAAAGGATTCCCCCTAGCAAAACACCGACCAAAACACTAGCCACTACTCCCGCACCAATACCACGATACACCCATGAGTTAAGTTGCGATCGACCGGATTTTTGTAAACAAGCGAGGACAATTCCCACCACTAAAGCGGCCTCGAAACCTTCCCGGAGAGTGATAATAAAAGTGGGTAAAGCGGAACTAAGATTCATAAGCTAGTCGATAAACTCTAACTTTGATCCTAGCTTAAGCAAAATCCCGCAGCATCTTGCGAATCTCCAGATTGTGTAATTCTTCTTGTCCGATCATACCGCGAGCGAATTCTTCTAGGTAAATACTGGCATCTTCGACGGTTTCTAGGAGTGCTTTGTACAAATCAAGGGATTTTTTCTCATGATTGAGGCTCTCACTCAAGATTGCTTTGATATTATGTTCATAGCTTTCCTCGATGGGGGCAATTTTTAGGCTAGGATGACCTTCTAAACCGGTGAGAATTTCCCCAACTTGTTGCGCGTGGGTGAGGGATTCCGTGGCCTGAGTCTGGAAAAATTGGACGATGGGTATGCGATGGGGACCTGTCACCATCAGCGAATAGTGGGTATAACGGACAACTCCCGCTAGTTCAAATTCCATGATTTCGTTTAGTTGTTCGATGGTTTTGTCTCTGTCTAGTTCTCGCATAGGATTCTCAATAATTTTTCTCTAATTGCAATTGTAGCTAATCCAGACTGGCTAAATGAATCTAAAAACCTTGTTGGATAATATCTTTAGGCTTTTTTGCCATTAAAAAAGCCTAAAGATATTGGAGCAATCGGGGGGAAATTTTAGGCACTTTTTCCTGAAAATGCCTAAAACCCCACACCCCACGAAAAACCCTTTCAGCAAACCCTAGGTAATGCAAAAAGACTTTAGCTGGGGGAATAGCAACTCAAAAGGTCATTAAAGGTTTCATTTTGCTTTAAACCATCGAAAACGAAGTTATTACGCGCTAATTCGCCGCAAATATCCGGTTCTATGTCTAGAGCTTCGCGTAAACAGTCGATCGCTTTTTGTTGTTGACCGAGGGCAGCATAACAGCAGGCGGCATTATACCACGCATAGCGATCATCTTGATCAATTTTTAACGATTCTTCATAACAGGCGATCGCTTCTGTTAAACGCTGTAATTCCTGTAGGATCACACCCTGTTGATACCAGGACCAGTAATCTTGCGGTCGGATATCGAGGGCGGTACGATAATTAAATAAAGCCTCTTGGGGATTGCCCCAATCCCGGAAAGCGTCGCCGCGACGATACCAGGCCCAATAATCCCGGGGTCGCGCTCCCAAGGCCAGATCATAGGAAGTAATAGCGCGTTCGTAGTTTTTGAGCAATCGATAGGCCTCTCCTTGCCGATAGGCGGCCCAATAGTCCCCCGGACTGTGACTTAGGGCCCGTTGAAAACAAGCGATCGCTTTTTCGTATTCCTTTAGTTCCTGTAGATAAACACAACCTTGATCATACCAAGCCCAATAGTTATCGGCCTTTACCTGTGCGGCGTTAGAGTAACTTTCAGCCGCTTCTTCATACATTCCCAAGTCTTCTAGTATCATACCCCTTTTGTACCATGCCCAATAATCATCTGGATAATATTCTAAGGCTTTTTCGTAGCTGATTAAGGCTCCAAAATAGTCCATTCTTTCTTTTAAAATATTGCCTTGGTCATACCAGTCCCGATAGGTATCCGGACGGCATTCGAGCGCTCGATAGACAGTAAGTAGATAGGTCATAGTTATTAATCTTTAACGGAGTCAGGAGTCAGTCGGCAGGAGAATTAAGAATAAGCATTTAATTAAATGCTCTATTTAACCTGAGCTAGGGATAAGCTAAAACCCTAATTTTTTCGTTCGCTGTCAACCCTATTCTTTTGTGGAATGAGTAGGAAAATAGCCTTAACCAGAACCGAGGTTATTTAGGGATTTTATGCAATTTTATGTCTATTTTTCTCGTTTTTGCACTCTCAAAAATTAATTATGCAAGAACTCTACTGATTACTGTTTACCGATCACAGCAAAAAAGCTCTGGTGTTCCCTAACTAATATAACAAAGAAACGGCGATCAATTGTGATCGCCATTGCTAGTTATACTTTTAGAACAGATTCAGATCCGTTAAAGCGCCGAGACTGCTAGAGGAGACTAACTTGGCGAATTTGCCGAGAATTCCCGTTTTATAGCGTGGGGGACGCGGTTGCCAATGATTACGACGACGGGTTAATTCTTCCTCCGATACATTTAAACTCAAGAGACGCTGACGAGCATCAATAGTAATTTGATCCCCTTCCTCTACCAGAGCAATTGTACCACCCACCGCCGCTTCCGGAGCAACGTGACCAACCACCATGCCATAGGTTCCCCCAGAAAAACGACCATCGGTAATTAATCCCACGGAATCCCCTAAACCGGCGCCGATAATTGCCGAAGTGGGGGCCAACATTTCCCGCATACCCGGTCCACCTACTGGTCCCTCGTAACGGACAACCACCACATCCCCAGCTTGAATTTTTCCGGCTAAAATTGCCTCTAAACAGGTTTCTTCCGACTCAAACACCCGCGCAGGTCCGGTGATGACTGGAGTTTTCACGCCGCTAATTTTGGCCACGGCCCCCTCTGTGGCCAGATTTCCTTTTAAAATGGCTAAATGACCCTCTTTATAGACAGGATTGCTAAAAGGACGGATAACGTCTTGGCCTGAGGGCGGTTGGTCGGGAATATCGGCTAAAATCTCAGCGATAGTCTGACCGCTAATGGTGAGAGCATCCCCGTGTAGTAAACCATTAACCAGGAGAATTTTCATCACTTGGGGAATACCACCGGCTTTGTGCAGATCCACGGTAACGTAACGCCCGGAGGGTTTAAGATCGCAGATAACCGGTACTCGCTGCCGGATAGTTTCAAAATCATCGATCGATAATTCTACTCCCATGGTGCGGGAAATGGCTAAAAGGTGCAGGACAGCGTTAGTGGAACCTCCCACTGCCATAATGACCGAAATCGCGTTTTCAAAGGCTTTACGGGTCAAAATTTGGCTAGGTAGAATCTGTTTTCTAATCGCCTCGACTAAAACCTTGGCCGATTCTTCGGTACTATCGGCTTTTTCCTCATCTTCGGCGGCCATGGTCGAGGAATAGGGTAAACTCATCCCCATGGCTTCAAAAATGGAAGACATGGTATTAGCAGTAAACATTCCACCACAGGAACCGGCGCCGGGGCAAGCGTTGCGTTCAATTCCGATGAGGTCTTCTTCACTGATTTTACCGGCACTGTACTGTCCCACGGCTTCAAAGGAACTGACCACGGTTAAATCGCAATCTTTGTAGCGCCCCGGTTTAATCGTGCCACCATAGACGAAAATAGCGGGAATATTCATCCGGGCCATGGCAATCATTGCTCCCGGCATATTTTTGTCACAACCCCCGATAGCGAGGACTCCATCGAGACTTTGACCATTACAGACGGTTTCAATGGAATCAGCGATTACTTCCCTAGAAACGAGAGAATATTTCATCCCTTCTGTTCCCATGGAAATCCCGTCACTAATGGTGATAGTCCCGAAAAGTTGCGGCATTCCCCCCGCTAATCTGGTGGCTGCTTCGGCACGCATTGCTAAATCATTAATTCCCATGTTACAGGGGGTAATGGTGCTAAATCCGTTAGCGATGCCGATGATTGGTTTGCTAAAGTCCTCATCCCCAAAACCTACCGCTCTTAACATGGCCCGATTAGGACTGCGTTGGGTACCTTGGGTAACAATGCGACTTCTGTAGTTATCTGCCATAACTTTATCTTTCTCCAATGGCGGCTGACGGGTGCGATCGCAGCTCAAGTTCTCTAATCGCACCTTTATTTCTATTTTCTGACTTTTGGCCGCTCTGAGCAGGTTTTAGGACAGCCCATCTCTAAAGAAAATATAAAACTGTGGGATGATTCAGGGGACAGGAGGTAGCAGCGAGATTGTATCATCGATTTGAAAAAAGCTCTAAATCCTGTTTAAAAGGTATAGAAAATGGCGTTGCTGAATCAAGATATGAATACTGATGACGACTGCTCAATCCGTGTTAGGAACAACTGCATTAAATGCCAGCAATAGCTTTATTTATAATGATTGGACTAGAAAACGGGTTTCTTGAAGAAATCCTTTTTCTGGACTTTGACTTTAAGACAAAAAAACGTTTTGCTGACAAACTCTATAAATAAATTAGGTTGTTTTGAAGCATGAAACCCAACGCCTGCTTATGTTAAGCTACCGCTAACCCATCCTGTAAATAATTGTGCCTCCCTAACAATTAATTGAGATTACTTGCTTACAAGCCCAAAATATGATACAGATATTTATATAAAATTGATTCCGTAACCTTTCACTAATTACTGATTACTGAAAGGTTTCCTATCTCAACTAGAAAATTAATTTTTCACTACTACTTATGGTTAATCATGTATTTTTGGCAATTTCGTGTTTATCAGCGTCCTTTGCTGCGTTCCCTACAAACCCATCACGGACTATGGGAAATTAGGGAAGGAATTATTATTCGCTTAGAAGCGGAAGATGGACGTATAGGATGGGGAGAAATTGCTCCTTTACCCGAATTTGGTTCGGAAACATTATCCGCAGCAATATTATTCTGTCAAACTCTCAAAAATCCCCTATCAATAAATTCAATTTTTTCTATTCCTGAACAATTTCCCGCTTGTCAATTTGCCTTTGAATCAGCTTTAGAAGATTTAAGTATAGAGAATCAATCAAGAGAATTAGAACCGAAAAATTATAGTTATTTATTACCGACTGGTGCGGCAGTATTTCCAAGTCTAGATGATATTCTAGCCGCTCATAAAACTAATACTTATAAATGGAAAATTGCAGTTAATTCTCTCAAGCAAGAGTTAAACTTATTTGAAAAATTAATTGACCGATTACCCAGAGAAATTAAATTGCGTTTAGATGCCAATGGGGGATTAAGTATTGCTGAGAGTAAAATCTGGTTAAAAATTGCCGATGAATGTCAAATAATTGAATTTATCGAACAACCTTTACCCCCATCTCAATTAGCGGAAATGTTGCAATTAAGTCAAGATTTTACCACGGGAATTGCCTTAGATGAATCCGTAGCTAATCTTCGACAAATAGAGGAATGTTATCAACGGGGATGGCGAGGAATTTTTGTGATTAAACCTGCCATTACTGGTTCAATGCAAGGGTTAAGAAATCTCTGGAAAAAATATCCCTTAGATTTAGTATTTTCTTCGGTTTTAGAAACTAATATTGGCAGAAAATCCGCTTTACGTCTAGCACGAGAATACCCCAGAAAAGAGCGAGCTTTAGGTTTTGGTGTACAACAATGGTTTAATAATAGTGACCCCGATTGGTTAGGAAAACTGTGGACAACATCAGCAAACAATTAGCATATCTCAGTCAAAAAGATTGGTTATATGGATACAATAGCCAAAAATTTTATCAATTATATCAGTCCTATTCTCGGCAATTTATTGCCGCAGATAATCATCGATTAACTATACTGCTTGCTGAAGACAATCTCATTAAATTTTTAGCAATATTCTTGGCTGCTGTCACGGTCAAAAGTTGCCTATTTCTAGCTAATCCCGGTTGGAAAACTAACGAATGGCAGCAGGTTTTCTCTCTAGTGCAACCCGATTATATTTTTGGCGAAAATATCAAGGTTTATCACCAGAATTTTCCTCCTGTCAATTCCTTAATTAATTCTCTGATGATACCCACGGGAGGAACCTCGGGAAAAATTCGCTTTGCTATCCATAACTGGTTAACTTTAACTGCTTCTGTTAAAGGTTTCTCTGAATATTTTCAAGTCAAGCAGGTTAACTCTTTTTGCCTACTACCTTTATATCATGTTAGTGGTTTAATGCAGTTTCTGAGAAGTTTTTTAACGGGGGGAGATTTTGCTGTTATTCCTTACCATAAAATCAAACAAAAGCGGATAAATAATCTCAATCTTCAAGATTATTTTATCTCTTTAGTACCTACTCAATTACAATTCTTTCTAGAAAATGATCCTCGCTGGTTAGCCAATTTTAAAACAGTTTTACTAGGAGGTTCCCCTGCGTGGCCATCTTTATTAGAAAAAGCTAGAGAATATAATATTTCCCTATCTACCACCTATGGAATGACGGAAACTGCCTCACAAATTGTCACCCTTAAACCGGAAGATTTTCGACGAGGTAATAATAGTAATGGACAGCTATTACCCCATGCTCAGATAAAAATTAATCCCGATAACCAGAAAATTATTATTGAAGCAAAATCTTTATTTTTAGGCTATTATCCCCATCTTAATCAAGCAAGCTACTTCGAGACGGATGACTTAGGTTATTTCGATGAAAGTAGTTATTTATATATCATTGGTCGCGATAGTCAAAAAATAATTACTGGAGGAGAAAACGTTTATCCTTTTGAGGTAGAAAATGCTATTAGACAAACTAATTTAGTTAAAGATGTAGTGGTTTTAGGGTTGCCAGATTCTCGATGGGGACAGGTAATTGTCGCTTTTTATGTCCCCGTTAATTCTCAGATAAACCAGACAAATATTCAATCCCAGATTAAAAATAAATTAGTCAATTACAAACTGCCGAAATATTGGATAAAATTATCAGAGATACCAAAAAGTCCCCAGGGTAAGATTAATCAAACCACTTTAATTAAATTAGCTGAAACTTTTTTGACACCGAGTCAAACCCCGGACGATGATTATAGCAGTTATCTTAATGGTGAGTTATGAGGTTTTCCTTTTGGGGAGACTCTGACCCAATTCTCCTTCTTTCATAATCGGGTAAAATAGCTATGGGTGCTAATCCCAGCAGATTTAAATTAGGTTTATTTTCTAAATTTAGAGTGACTGTTCCAACATCTGACTGTGTTCTTTGAACCATTGCTTTGCCCTTTCCATACTAGCAACTTGCGACCTGATAATGTGCCAAAATTGTGGAGTGTGGTTCGATTCAATCAGATGCGCTAACTCATGAACTATCACATAATCAATTACGAACATTGGGGCTTTGATCAATCGCCAGTTAAAGTTAACATTATCTTGGGGTGTACAAGAACCCCAGGGATATTTGCTGTCGGTAATTTTAGCCTAATTAAACCTGACACTAAGTTTTTTAGCATAAAGGTTGACACGAGGAAGTATAGTTATTTCAAATAAGAACAAGACACTAGGCGACACAATAAGTACGAATAATTTCATCAAGGGTTGTCCCCACAGGAGCATACATTCTTGCCCTCTTTAATGCACTAAAATCATGTTCGATATCATTTAAATCAGGAGA
>SFBI01000153.1 GCA_007095845.1 Microcystis aeruginosa Ma_MB_S_20031200_S102 | reverse complement strand
AAAACCTGTCTATCTCCAGCACTGGATGATAATTATCTGTCAAAAAATAATGCTTCTACACAAGTTCTCTATTTAAATAAGAGAATTTTATCTGATTTTTTTTAAAATGAGAATTGCTGGTTCGCAGATGACCTCCTGTGCAGAAGCGACTTTTTTCTTGAGAAATTGCCCTAATGTCAAAATGGATGGAGACGGTGATAGAGTTCCCTGTGAAAGTCAATGGTGTGGGAAAAAATCCTCAGAAAAATGTGGGGAAAGTTCTCACTCACCCCAATTCTCTGACTTAAAGAATCGGGGTAGAAACAATTAAGAAGCAGTAATCACGGGAGAATTAAGATATTGATAATTCCAGTCCGATTGTTGCCAAACGCGACCATCAAGGGCAATTTGTTCGATTAAACTAGCTAATCGTAAAGCTTTTAAAGCTTGTTCCCCACCGACAGAAGGTTGGTCCCCACCGCGCACACAATGAACAAAATGTTCTAATTCTGCGTGTAGAGGTTCAATATTGCTAGTATAAACCTTTTCAATTAAACCATCTTGACGGTAGAGAACTTGACCGTAATCGGTGCTATAGTTAGCGGTGGTTTGCCGATGAATGAGGATTTCATTATTGAGAAAATCCGCTTCCGTGAGAGAATTTTTACAGTGGGCCGCTAAACGGCGAATCTTGCGATGAGTCACCTTACTAGCGGTTAAATTGGCCACCACTCCATTACTAAAACCAAGAGTTGCAGTGACATAATCGAGATAACCGGAATCAGTGGCAGCGCGACTACCACTAGCGGTTAATTTCACCACGGGAGCGGCGACTAATTCTAAAATTAAATCTATATCGTGGATCATTAAATCTAACACCACCGACACATCATTAGCGCGCTGGGAATAGGGACTCATGCGATGGGATTCAATCGCTAGAATCTCCTCGGTTTTCAAGACCTTCGATAACTCCTGGAAAGCGGGATTAAAACGCTCGATATGACCCACTTGCAGAATACAATCGTGATCGGCTGCCGCATTGACTAAAGATTCCGCTTCACTAATACTAGCGGCGATCGGTTTCTCGATCAACGTATGTACTCCCGCTTGCAGACAGTCCATCCCGACTCGATGGTGTAACCGTGTGGGGACAGCGAGACAAACCGCATCTACCCTAGGTAAGAGGTCTAAATAATTTTCAAAAAAACGGACTCGGTATTTACTGGCAGTTTCCAGTCCCTTTTCGACGTTGACATCGGCCACCCCGACGAATTCCACGTCTTTTAATAAACTCAGGATGCGACTATGGTGTTGTCCCATGTTACCGACCCCGATAACCCCGACTTTAATCGGTTTGAGTTGATTTCTATTACCCGGAAAGTTTGCTGGTTGATTGGACATGAATTTTAGACTCCTGTGTTCACACTCCTCACACCACTTGATTAAATTAATCAAGCTGATTTTGTCGATGAATTACCAAGATGGTATCATGATTATCCAGATTCTGACACGATGTCGGTGTCAATGGGGGTTCTAAGAAGATTTTCTGATTTCACCTGCGGGTTTTCACTCCTAAATGCTTATCAAAAAATCATCCCTGAGTAGCGAGGACTACATATGGACAATTCAACGGATTTTAACTCCTTACGGGGATTAAGTGTTTTCCTGCTAGGAATGATGGGATCTGGCAAATCCACCCTGGGAGAGTTGCTTTCCCGACGGTTACAATATCGTTTTTTTGATACAGATATATTAATAGAAAGGGTCGCAGGAAAGAAAATTAAGGAAATTTTTGCCGACGAGGGAGAAGCGACTTTTCGGGAGTTAGAAACCCAAGTTTTGGCCGAATTATCCTCTCTGACTAAAACTGTGATTGCCACCGGGGGAGGGATGGTTTTAAAACCGATAAATTGGGGTTATCTTCGTCACGGTTTAATGATTTGGTTAGATGTTCCCCTAGAAGTTTTGGTTAAACGTTTAAAACAAGATACCTCTCGTCCCCTGCTAGAGTCCACTGATTTAGAAAGTAAACTAGAATTATTATTAGAACAAAGACGAGGACTTTATGCAGAAGCAGATCTTCGGATTGTTGTTTCTGACCTAGATACACCTGCTGATATCGTTGAGAAAATTTTAACAGCAATACCGACGGTGATTAAAGATTTTCATCCAGAAAGAGAAAATAACTGATGATAGCAGCTTCAATTTTTGATTTACCCGAACTAATTCCCGACCGAGAAATTCTGGAAATTTTAGCTCAAAGTCAAGCTATTCGTCTGGAAAGAATTATTTCCACTGGTCAAACCACTCCCATCGGTCAATGGTACGATCAATCTGACTTTGAATGGGTGATTTTATTACAGGGATTCGCTGAGATTAGTTATGAGGATGGCAGCCAAGTTAATCTGCAAGCTGGGGATTATCTCCTGATTCCTCCTCACCAAAAGCATCGCGTCGAATTTACTAGCAATAATCCCCCTTGTATTTGGTTAGCTATCTATTATCGCTAGTGAAATATAGTTTCTGACTATTGCCAGCGCTCGAATAAATCGGTTAAAACGATATTAGAAAACAAAAAACCTTCGGGGTCGCTTAATCTTACCCTGCTATCACCCTCAATTATTACTAGATTGCGCTGTTTATGCGGCTCTAAGACCTCTAAAATTGTTTTTTTTATTTCTGAACCAAAATTAGCTTCAATGGCGGGTAAACTCACACCTTCTGCTAACCTTAACCCTAGCATTAAGGTCTCGAGAAGATTATCAATCAAGCTATTTTTGTCCACGTCAATCTGACAGCCTTCTTTTACCCAAGCGAAATAGTCACGACTTTTGCGCGGACGGGTAAAACGTTGTTGATGGAGATAACTAGCAGCCCCCATACCAAAACCGTAATAGGGACGATTTTTCCAGTAAACTCGATTATGTTGGCATTGATAACCCGGTTTGGCATAGTTAGAAATTTCGTAATGTTGATAACCGGCTAAAGCTAGTTTTTCACCGGCTAAAACATACATTTTCGCCGTGGTTTCATCATCGGGTAAGGGTTTTTTCCCGGGTTGATACTGTTTACCGAAAGGAGTAACCGCTTCTAAGACTAAATCGTAACAGGAAAGATGGGCCGGTTGCAGTTCGATCGCTTTTTCTAGGGAATTTTCCCAATCTGTCAGGGTTTGTTGTGGCAATCCCGAAATCAAATCCAAACTATAGTTAACTATTCCCAATCCCTGAATTAATTCCACTGCCTGATAGATATCCTTAACAGTATGCGATCGACCGGAAACCTGTAATAATGGTTCTTGAAAAGCCTGTACTCCTAAACTAACCCGATTGATTCCTGCGCTAAGATAACCCTGTAATTGTTCTAAACTAAAGGTAGCCGGATCAATCTCCATAGACATCTCTATATCGGCCGCAAAATCAAACTTTTTGGCTAAAGTATCCAGAATTGATCCTAATAATTCCACCGGTAACAGGGAAGGAGTCCCCCCCCCAAAAAAAATTGTTTCTAGGGGTTTCCCCGTCCCCCGACTAAGGCTAATTTCTTCCTGTAATATTTCCACATACTCCACCACAGGAGGAAAAGTTGCCGGATTGGTGTGATTACCGACGACAAAAATCGGGAAATCACAGTAAAAACAGCGCCGACGACAAAAGGGAATATGAATATAAACCGAGGTTACAGGGTCAAAATAGGACATTAAAGCGCGTTGAACAAGAAAAATTTAAGCAAGATTTACCAGTAAAAGTCCAAAAATCAAGAGATAAATTTCGCAATTCTCAGGTGGTGGGGATGGGCAGCATGGCCATTAATCAACTCCACAGTCAAAAAATTAATCAATGGGTGCGTTAACCAAGAGTAACGCACACCAAGGAAATTATACCGAAGTTAAGGTTTTCTCCGCGCTAATTTGCGCTTCGGGACTATCCGCTTCCGAGGGAGGGACCACTTGCCAGAATTGACCGAGATAGCTATCCCAATTAGCTAAAATTAACTTACCTTTGGGGCTATTAGTGCGTTCTACATGGGACTCAATTAAAGATTTTAACTGTTCCGCACCGGCAGCCGTGCCAACCCGTTGAATCTTGACAATTTCGGGGTTAAGTTTCTCCGGTAGGGATGGATCAAGAATATAAGCTAATCCTCCCGTCATCCCGGCGCCGACGTTGCGACCGACGGAACCAAGCACGACAATTATCCCCCCGGTCATATATTCACAGAGGTGATCCCCGGCCCCTTCGATAACTGCTTTCGCGGTGGAATTGCGGACAGCAAAACGTTCACCAGCGCGACCGTTCGCGTATAATACCCCACCGGTGGCCCCGTAGAGACAGGTATTACCGATAATAGCGTTATCTTCAGGCTGATAATTGGCGTTTTGGGGCGGTAAGATGACAATTTCGCCACCGTAGATGCCTTTACCCACATAATCGTTAGCTTCTCCCTCTAAATGGAGATTGACACCGGGTAAATTAAATGCTCCGAAACTTTGACCGGCCGCACCCTGGAAATTGAGCTTAATTTCGCCTTCAAAGCCATCATTACCGTATTTTTGGGCAATTACCCCCGCAATTCTCGCCCCGACGGAGCGATCGGTATTGACAATCCTGTAGGTTTTGCTGACGGTTTCCTGTTGCTCGATCGCCTGTTTAATCTCGCTATCTGCTAGAATCTCGTCATCGAGAACAGCACCGTTACTATGTACTTCCTCGTGCTGCAACCAAGAGCGGTCACTACGGCCATCGGGTAAATTCAACAAACAATCGAGATTGAGGGATTCTGTCTTAGTTAAACGAGCATCGGAGCGCACTTTTAACAGATCCGACCGGCCAATCACCTCATTTAAACTGTGATAGCCTAATTTCGCCAATAATTGCCGCGTTTCCTCAGCCACCAAAGTGAAGAAATTGACCACATGAGCGGGAATTCCGGGAAAACGAGCGCGCAGACGTTCCTGCTGGGTAGCGACTCCCACAGGACAATTATTTGTGTGACAGACGCGGGCCATGATGCACCCCTCGGCAATCATGGAAATGGAACCAAAACCGAATTCCTCCGCACCCATGAGAGCAGCCATGAGGATATCCCAACCGGTTTTTAGTCCCCCATCCGCACGCAAAATCACCCGATGACGCAGTTGATTTTCCATTAACATCCGATGCACTTCCGTTACTCCCAATTCCCAGGGACTACCTGCGTGTTTAATCGAACTTAGGGGTGATGCACCTGTACCACCATCGTGGCCGGAAATCTGGATAATATCAGCGTTAGCTTTGGCAACTCCGGCCGCAATTGTGCCGATACCGATCTCAGCCACTAATTTGACGGAAACTTTGGCCCGGGGGTTAATTTGGTGTAAATCGTAGATTAATTGTGCTAAATCTTCGATCGAGTAGATGTCGTGGTGAGGAGGGGGAGAAATCAAGGTAACACCCGGTTTTGATCGCCGTAACATGGCAATATAGGGACTGACTTTTTTCCCAGGTAATTGACCTCCTTCTCCCGGTTTTGCTCCTTGGGCCATTTTAATCTCTAGCTGTTTTCCACTCATTAAGTATTCGGGAGTGACTCCAAAACGTCCCGAAGCTATCTGTTTAATGGCAGAATTGGCCGTATCGCCGTTTTTTAAGCCGTTTAGATGGGGCATAGTTACGGAATGTCCTTCTACATCCACATCGCTTAAGCTGGTGTAGCGGATCGGATCTTCTCCCCCTTCTCCGGAATTGGACTTACCTCCGATGCGATTCATGGCGATCGCTAGGGTTTCGTGTGCTTCCCGGCCCAAGGCACCGAGGGACATTCCCCCTGTGCAGAAGCGTTGCAGGATACTTTCGATCGATTCTACTGCTTCAATGGCAATTGAGGCTCGATCGCTGTTAAATTCTAATAAATCGCGCAATGCAGTAACGGGTCTTTGCTGCAAGATTTGACGATAGGTTTCGTAATGGTCATATCCTTCCCCTCGGGAGTGAGCGGCCACTGCTTTATGGAGTGCTTTCGCCATTTCCGGGGAATTCATGTGGTATTCTCCCCCCGGACGGTAGTTGACAAAACCGTAGTTTTCTAGTTTTTTAGCGGTAAGATTGGGGAAAGCTTTACTATGGAATGCGATCGCTTCTTGGGCCACTTCCGCAATGCTTAAACCCCCGACGCGACTGGTAGTACCGTTAAAAGCTAGTTTAACTAAATCTGCCGATAATCCGATCGCCTCGAAAATTTGCGCCCCATGGTAGGAAGATAGGAGAGAAATACCCATTTTCGAGAGGATTTTCAGTAATCCTGCTTCTACGGATTTGCGGTAATTAATTAGGGCTTTTTCGAGGCTAATAGCTTCTAATTTGCCGTTTTCCATCAATTTCTGGGTTTTTGGCTCGATCCACCACTGGGCGATCGTTTCCAACGCAAGATAGGGACAAACTGCGGAAGCACCATAACCAATTAGACAAGCGAAGTGATGGGTACTCCAACATTGGGCCGTATCGATCACAATCGAAGCTTTTAAACGCAAGTGTGAGCGAATCAGGTGATGATGGACTGCACCAACAGCTAATAAAGGGGGAATATAGCTAGTTTTTTCGTCAATAGGAGCAGTCCTGTCACTGAGAATTAAAATTTCTGCTCCCGATGCTACTTTCTTGGCGGCCTCAGCGCACAAATTAGCGATCGCTGTTTCTAATCCCCCCGGTCCGGTGGTCAGATTATAAAGGGTAGAAAGTTCGGCTGTTTTGTAGCTAGAGGTTTTAACTTTGGCTAATTCCGCATTATTGAGCAGAGGAGAGTCTAATTTCAGTAAATGTGCGTCATCAACCCCCAATTTCAGGATATTACCCCGTCGTCCCAGATACATAGTCAAGGACATGACTAAACTTTCCCGTAAAGGATCGATGGGAGGGTTAGTAACTTGGGCAAAACGTTGTTTAAAGTAATCGTAGAGAAGATGGGGTTTACTGGAGAGGACTGCTAGGGGAGTGTCATCACCCATACAGAAAGTCGGTTCTTTTCCCTGTTCTGCCATGGGAACGATAATCAGATCCACATCTTCGGATGTATAACCGAAAGCGGTTTGCAGGGGAAGGAGATGACTGGGAGCGGGAATATCTATCGCTGTTTCTTTGTCAATAAAGGTGCGTTGGGATTTCACCCATTCACCGTAGGGATTAGCGCGGGCAATTTCCTGTTTAATCGGCCAATTACGCTTAATTTCGCCTTTTTCTAGGTCAACTGCGATCATTTGACCGGGACCGAGACGACCTTTTTCCATAATGGTGGTTTCATCGAGGGGAATAGTTCCCGCTTCCGAGGAAACGACGATATAACCGTTGTTAGTGATGCTATAACGGGCCGGTCGCAAACCGTTGCGGTCCAAACAAGCGCCGACGATTCCCCCGTCACTAAATACCAGTAAAGCTGGACCGTCCCAGGGTTCCTGTAAACCGCTATAGTATTCGTAAAAGTCGATAATTTCGGGATAATCCTGTAAATCCGGCTGATTATTGTAGGCCTCCGGCACTAGGATCATAGCTGCTTCTAGGGGACTGCGACCGGTTCTCACCAATAATTCTAGGGCGCTATCGAGGTTATAGGAGTCGCTGTTAGCGGGGTTAACAATGGGGGTCAGGGATTGTAATTCTTCGTGGGTCCAACCTTGGGTTTCTAAAGCGGGTTCCCGAGCCGACATCCAGTTAATATTGCCCAAAAGAGTGTTAATTTCGCCGTTATGACCTAATAAGCGCATCGGTTGAGCGAGGGGCCATTTCGGTTGGGTATTGGTGCTAAAACGTCGGTGATAAATAGCGAATTGACTGCTATAGGCGGTATTTTGCAGGTCTAGATAGAATTCTCGCAGGATTTCGCCCCGTACCATGCCTTTATAGACAAGGGTGCGACAGGAAAAGGAACAGAAATAGAAATCATCGGCCAGTTGCTTACCGACTTCAGAACGGGCAATATAGAGTAGGCGATCGAATTGAGAACCGGCTAAATCGGGGGAAGTAACCAGAATTTGCTCGACATAGGGTTGATTTTCCCTTGCTTGTCTTCCGAGGACTTCAGGACGGACGGGAACAGCACGCCAACCTAAAATCTTAATATTATATTTATTGACAATTTCCTCAATGTGTGCCTTAGCCTCGGCTCGTTCTTGGTCCGCTTGGGGAAGAAAGACCATACCCACCCCTAGTCGCTCAGATTCTGGCATATTTAAGCCATTTTCGGCGAACCAAGGAGCGAGGACATCTCTGGGGATAGCGGTCATCATACCAGAACCGTCACCAGAATCCTGATCGGCGCTGCAGCCTCCTCGGTGTTCCAAACAACCTAAAGCTAAAAGTGCCTGTTCAATCAGTTGATGGCTACCGGAACCGCGCACATCGGCAATAAAACCGACTCCGCAAGCGTCCCGTTCCTCTACGAGCCATGGAAGACCCCAATAGGGATCGATTTGGTGTATATTGTCGGTTTTTAGGTTATTTTGTTGCGCCATAGAAGTTATCCTTAGGGTCGTTGTCTAGAAGGGTGAGATAGCTGGTCTGCTGAAAGGGTCAATCTAGAATAGAATTTTTTTTGATCTTGCCGTTTCGATTGTCGCTGATTTTTCCTAATTTTTGCCTGTTGCCATCTTTATCTTGGCCAGTCTGAGGAATTACAGGTGATCTACCATGATATAGTAGCTCTCAGGAATTGTCATCGAAAATCCCCTGGGCAGGATGGGGTGAAACATCCTGTTAGGTGCTTATTTTGGCAGAATATTGTCGTATTATAAGTATTATTGGAGCAATGGGGTCAAATTCAGCACAAGACTTTAGCTAAAGAGGCGGGTAAATCGGCTAATTTTTCCACCACTGTCACCCCAGCTTCTTGAAAATGACGTAGGCTATCTTTTCTGGTATTCTTAGCGGCAACAGAGTAGGAAAGTTGGTTAGAAATAATTGTTTCTGTATCGCCAAAATTGGTTTCAATCGCTGCATTTAACCCCACAAGATAGGCAATCACTGGTTTTTCGATCGCCGAGGCAATATATTTGGCTGCCTCGATTTCGGCCTTTCCTCCCACCTGACTGACGAGGAGAATTGCCTCGGTATTGTCATCTTCCTCGAAAACCTGCAACCATTGGGACAAATTGGAGCCAATAATGCCGTCAGTCCCCAAATTTACTGCCATAGATTCACCATACCCGGCTGCTGTTAAAGTTTTCGCCACTTCATCCCCTATGCGATCGCCGCGAGTGATCAGACCGATTGTCCCCAATTGATAAAAACTGGGTTCACAAATACCCAACCAAAGATAATTGGGAATAATCACACCCTGGCTGCCGGGGCCGAGAATTAATGTCCCGGTGGTACTAGCTATCTTTAATAATTCCACCAGATCCAAGGGGGGAACTCCGGGGGTGACGATAATTAATTGGGGAATGGCTGCTGCGATCGCTTCTAAGGCCGCATCTAGGACTTGATTGGGGGGGACTAAAATTAAACTGGTTTGGATTTCCCCTGCTTCAGCAACGGCCTCGGCCACTAGATCAAACACTGGTATCTCTGCGATTATCTCACCACCGTGGCCACTTGCCACCCCCGCTACTAAACAGGTTCCCTGAGCTTTTAATCGTGCCGCATAATATTTGCCTAGGGGTCGATCGATCCCTTGCATAATTATCTGATCTTTATCTGTCCATTTCATATATTAAGTGTTGGGAGTTGTTTCAGTAATCAGTAAACAGTAATCAGCTTCTGAAGGCAAGAAGTCAAAGGTTTTAGATTAGTCCCTTGTGAACTGAAAACTCACATCTGATCACTGATTCTAGGCTAATTTAATAGCTGCAGTGACCACCTCTTCTAAAGGCTCTAACCAATGAAAGTTAACATCAGCTAAACTCTGACTGAGATCGATCGCTTGGCTGTCAGCTAGGACGCGAAAAATTATTTGTGGTAGGGTGGGATTGAGAAAAGATCGAGGTTGCAAGGTTTGTCTTTCCTGTCGGGTGGCCCGGATCGTTCGCTCGCCGCTGCCCCGGCTAGGTGATAATGGGCTATAACTGCGGTAGTAATTGCTAATAGACTCGATCGCTTTTTGTCCAAAATCGGGATAACTGACGATATCAACGATAACCACTTTTAAATCGGGCAGTAGTTGGAATTGTTGCAGACCAGCCTCTATTTGCTCGTTTAATTGCTCTAATTCTAGTCTTTCCTCCAGTATAAGCCAAGCCGCCAGTTTTGCCCCCTTGCTGGCTAAGGCATCCCAGACAGTGGACATCAAACCCTGGCCATTGCTAATCACGGCTATTTGGCCAGTTTGATCAATTATCGACCAAGGGGATTGTAATTGGGGAGGGGTCAAGGCCAGAAGATCGAGATGTCTAGGTAAAGCGGCATCATTAACACTTATTTTGCCATCTAGGGCCATCACTTCTCCAACTTCGTTGATACCCAGGGGATTAATCTCGATAATATCGAGATCTTTGCTGACAAAGAGACTATACATTTTTTCGAGAATTTGACTGATAGACTCGATCAAAGACCCTCTTAAACCCATAGATACTGCTAATTGCCGACAGAGATAGGGGGAAAATCTCTCTTCAATGACCACTTTTTGCATGGTTGCCAGTAAACTGTCCACATCCATTCCCCCTTGACTTGCACCCAGTAAAACCGGTCTTTGCAGATGATAATCGAGTAAAATCGCTAAAAATATCTCCTGTTGCGGATTGTAGCGGGCTTCTGCTAAGATTACCTCTGGATATTCTCCAGCGATCGGTAAATGAAAGATAGCATGGGCAGCAGCGATCGCATCAATGGTATTAGCGACAAATTTCACCCCTCCTGCTTTTCCCCGTCCTCCCGCTCGTACCTGGGACTTCAGCACAATCGGATAGGGAATGTTTAATCTTTTTAGTCCCCCCGGTTCGTGGATTGGTTGGGAAGGTAAAATGGGGATGCCGACTTGAGCAAATATTTCCTTGGCCTGGTATTCGAGTAAATCCATAATTGATTAGTTGATAAAGTGGCGATTCTCTCTTTGCTCGTTTCGGTAGCTGGGGGACCATGAAGATTATTTTAGCAACAGCATCCGGTTCGCGGGTGATCAGGGAGAATATTTTGGGTTGATAGGGGTGGGGGACTGATCGTGACGGCAATCTCGATCGCAAAACTTACAGTTAATTCGATCGGGTGATTTTTTTTTGATAGGATTGAACCTATAATTCTCCCATAAATAGTTATTGTTCCCCATTAACCGTGCCAAACCAAGAACTGCGGACAAATCAAGAGTTTTGGCGTTTCAATAGACCAAATAAACTAATAACTGCCAGTTAGTCCGAAATATCGGTTATTTTTGGCTAAAATTTTCCTTATTTTCCGCATTTTCTTGCTTGGAAACAAACTTTTTTACGCTTTCGTCTCTATCTTTAATTCTCTCCCACTAGGAAACTCAAGGGTAAGATGCTATATTTTCAAAAGCAGGGTCGTCATCATCCTCTGATCCTATTCACAATGCTTTTAAGTGCTTCTTTCGTTGTGGTCTCCCTTTCCGTGACTCCTGCGATCGCACGTCAATTCGCCCCAATTAACCCGATTAAACCAATTCCTTTGGGAAATGATCGATTAATTCCTGCTGGCACAGATATCCCTGTAAGATACGACCAAGGGGAAAAAATTCTTTTAACCAAACAAGAAACTTTTTCTCTATCACTGACCGTAACCGATAATATCAAAAATTCCCAAGGACAGACAATTATTCCCGATGGTAGTCAGATTATCGGAGAAATTAAACCCGATGGTCAAGGTTCGCGTTTTTTATCCCAAAAAATCTTTTTAAAAACCCGTCAACCCCAAGAAAAATCTATTGATGCTATTTCGGCAGTTTTCACCCGTCTAGAAAGGCTAATTAAGGGAGTTAACCCCGATAAAATTATTCAGGGTGCAGTATTAGGAAAATCCGCTGCTTCTGTCCTCGCTTCCTTTACTTCTGACCAACCAGTTAGCGAGGGATTATTACGAGGAGGAGGATTAGAAGTATTAGCCGGTTGGTTGTTACGAGGAGAATCGGTGGAATTATTGTCAATTAACCCCAAGGAAGATTTAAAATTAACTCTTCGTTCTGATTTTACCGGTCAGTAACCTTAAAAAAAGCAGGTGTGTTAGCGATTAATCTAACACACCTGCTATCGAGGCTAAGCGGCGTTTTGCCGATACCATTCAATGGTTTTTCGTAAACCTTCTTTAAATTCCATTTGAGCAACAAAACCGAATTTTTCCCGAGCGCGGGTTGTATCTAAACAGCGTCGCGGTTGGCCATTCGGTTTATCTATTTCCCAAACAATTTCGCCATCAAAACCCATTAAATCACAGATTAATTCCACTAAATCTTTGATAGAAATCTCATAATTTGTACCAAGATTAACCGGGTCTGATTCATTATAGAATTGACTGGCCATGACAATGCCTTGCGCTGCATCGGTGGAGTAGAGAAACTCCCGGGTTGGACTACCATCTCCCCAGACAGGAAGTTGTTTATCCCCCCGTTGTTGTGCCTCATAAACCTTGCGAATTAAAGCAGGAATTACATGGGAACTACCCGGATCAAAATTATCCTCTGGCCCGTATAAATTCACTGGTAAAAGATAAATTCCGTTGAAACCATACTGCAAACGATAGGACTCTAATTGTACCAATAAAGCCTTTTTAGCGATACCATATGGCGCATTGGTTTCTTCGGGATATCCTGACCATAAATCGTCTTCACGGAAAGGTACTGGAGTAAATTTTGGATAGGCACAAATTGTCCCCACACAGACAAATTTTTGCACTCCTGCTAGATAGGCAGCGTGAATTAATTGGGTTCCCATCATCAAATTATCATAGAATAATTCGGCAGGTTTTTCCCGATTGAGACCGATACCTCCCACATGGGCAGCCAAATGGATAATTAAATCTTCTTCGTCGGCCAGACATTGACAGTTTTCCCAGACTCTTAAATCACAATTCTTTGATCGAGGAATGGTAATTTTTTCGGGATTTGCCCCCGATGCAATTAATTGATTAACTACTTGCCGACCTAAAAATCCTGCCCCCCCGGTGACAACGATTCTTTGTTCGCTTAAATTCAGCATATTTTCACCTCTTTAATCCACAGTTGTCATGGAACGATGGCGAAGATAAGCCAAATCTTTTAATAACTGTTCACTATCACCACCGTTATTAAGATTAATCCCCAAAGCCGCTAAATCCGCATCTACCATTAATTTTACCAGTCCCTCGAACGTCACCGAAGGCTGCCAGCCTAGTTTCTCCTTGGCTTTTGTGGAATCTCCTATCAATAAATCTACTTCCGCTGGACGCAAATAACGTTGATCAAACTCGACATAATCCTGCCAATTTAAATTAACGTATTGGAAAGAAATATCGAGAAACTCCCGGATAGAATAGGTTTCATTGGTCGCCACCACATAATCATCCGGTTCTTGCTGTTGTAACATCAACCACATCGCCCGCACATAATCCTTAGCATAACCCCAATCCCGTTTAGAATCGAGATTTCCTAGATAGATTTTTTTCTGTTGTCCGGCAATAATTCGGGCCAAAGCGCGGGTAATTTTGCGCGTGACAAAAGTTTCTCCACGACGGGGGGATTCATGGTTAAATAAAATGCCGTTACAGGCAAATAGGTCGTAGGATTCTCGATAGTTGATTGTTTGCCAGTGACCGTAAACTTTCGCACAAGCGTAGGGACTGCGGGGATAAAATGGCGTGGTTTCTTTTTGGGGAACTTCCATGACTTTCCCGAACATTTCCGAGGAACCTGCTTGATAGAAACGGACTTCGATACCGGTTCTTTTTTGGTAATCCCGAATTGCTTCTAGTAATCTTAAAACTCCCACCCCCACAGCATCAACGGTGTATTCTGGGGCATCAAAACTAACCCGCACGTGGGATTGGGCGCCTAAATTATATACTTCTACCGGTTGCACTTGTTCCAGGATACGCCGCAGGGTTGTCCCGTCGGTGAGGTCGCCATAATGGAGAAATAATTTAGCATCGGGCTGGTGGGGGTCAACGTAGATATGATCAATGCGATCGGTGTTAAAAGTTGAGGTACGACGGATGATACCGTGAACCTCGTAACCCTTTTCTAATAATAATTCGCTCAGATAGGAACCATCTTGACCGGTGATGCCGGTAATCAGGGCGCGTTTAGCTTCAGTCATCAGTAATTCACCTAATCAAAAAAATAAAGACCATGAAAGCGTCTGACTGCTTATAGCACACTTGAGCCGCTCAGGACAAGTTTAGCGATTAGTTATCGGCACAGTCGCAGCAAAATCCCCTGAACCTGAATTCAGGTTTGGCAGTCCCCCTAACCTTCAATCGTTCCCCGTCTGTGGGAACCTCATCCTGAAAATATTCCTGGGGTTGCGCCAATCTTGTCCAGAAAACTCTTGCAACAAATAGCACAAATCTGTTATCATGGTTTGTCTGTGTCCCGATTAACCATACCAGTATTGAGAACAAGAAACGACTGTGGCTAATACAAAGTCTGCACTCAAACGAGTCCAAATCTCCGAAAGAAATCGTTTACGCAACAAAGCGTACAAGTCGGCCGTAAGAACCCTGATCAAAAAATGTCTTGTCGCTGTCTCGTCCTACGGAGCTAACCCCAGCCCGGAAGGGTTAGAAAGCGCCCAACAAGCTCTATCGGAAGCTTACAGTAAAATCGATAAAGCCGTCAAGCGCAACGTCTTGCACCGGAACAACGGCGCTAGAAAAAAAGCCAGTTTAGCTAAAGCTTTGCAAAAAGTTAGCCAAGCCTCCTAGGAAACAATTAAGCTGTAATCAGGACAGACGCAACAAGCGATCGGGGGTCGATGCAATTAATAGATACGCACGTTCATCTGAACTTTGACGTTTTGCAAGCCGACTTGCCCGCTATCTCCGAACGTTGGCGAAGTGTGGGAGTCGTTCATCTGGTTCACTCCTGTGTTGAACCAGAGGAATTTGCGGCGATTAAAGCCATTGCTGATCAATTTGAAGAAATTTCCTTCGCCGTCGGTTTACATCCCCTATGTGCCCAAAAATGGCGAGATAATAGTGCCGATCAGATCGAATCCCTAGCCCGATCTGATCGGCGCGTCGTGGCGATCGGGGAAATGGGTTTAGACTTCTATAAAGCGGATAACCAGGAGCAGCAAAAACAGGTGTTTTGGTCGCAATTAGAAATCGCCCATCGTCTCGATAAACCCGTGATTATCCATTGTCGAGATGCGGCCAAGGCAATGCGGGAGGAAATCAGCGCATTTCGGCAACAAGTGGGCAAAATTGGCGGTGTGATGCACTGCTGGACTGGCAACCCCGAAGAAACTCAATGGTTTTTAGATTTGGGTTTTTACATCAGCTTTAGCGGCATTGTCACCTTCAAAAACAGTAAAACCGTGCAAGCTTCCGCCCAAATTGTCCCCAGCGATCGCCTACTGATCGAAACCGATTGCCCCTTTCTCTCCCCCAATCCCCACCGAGGTAAACCCTGTGAACCCTCTTTCGTCCGACCTGTAGCCGAAACCGTCGCCCGTCTGCGCGGCTATCCGGTCGAAACCCTAGCCGAACAAACCACCCACAACGCCCGCAAATTATTTCAACTCCCCAGTTAAAAAACACAGTTTATTAGCACAGAGCAGGGAATTGGGAAATGGGAAAATGGGGGAATTCAACTAAAACCCTAAAACCCCAACACCGTTCGGCGGTTCGGCTGAGCTCACCGTCGAAGCCTGAGCTCACGGCCGAAGCCCATCCCCTCAATGCTCACTGATATCCGACCGTCGCTATCGTGTCATCAGCCCTTGTAACCATAATGAACAATCTTACCTTTAACCTCTTACCCGACCTCATCGAAATCCAACACTCCAGTTTTCGGTGGTTTTTGGAAGAAGGACTAATCGAGGAACTGAACAGCTTTTCCCCCATCAGCGACTATACAGGTAAATTAGAACTACATTTCCTCGGCCAGGACTACAGACTCAAAGAACCGAAATACAACGTCGATGAAGCCAAACGACGTGATAGCACCTATTCTGTTCAGATGTATGTTCCCACCCGTTTAATCAACAAAGAAACGGGAGAAAATATCGAACAGGAAGTGTTTATCGGCGATTTACCCCTGATGACCGAACGGGGAACCTTTATCATTAACGGGGCCGAACGAGTCATTGTCAATCAGATCGTCCGTTCCCCCGGCGTTTACTACAAAGCCGAAATCGACAAAAATGGTCGCCGTACCTACTCCGCTTCCCTGATTCCCAACCGAGGAGCTTGGTTAAAATTTGAAACCGACAAAAACGGCTTAGTTTGGGTCAGAATCGACAAAACCCGTAAATTATCCGCCCAAGTTCTCCTGAAAGCGATCGGATTGAGCGATAACGAAATCTTTGACTCCCTACGCCATCCCGAATTCTACCAAAAAACCCTCGACAAAGAAGGTAATCCCAGCGAAGAAGAGGCCCTGCTCGACCTCTACCGCAAACTACGTCCTGGGGAACCTCCCACCGTCACTGGCGGACAACAACTGCTCGAATCGCGCTTTTTTGACAATAAACGCTACGATCTCGGTCGCGTTGGTCGTTATAAACTCAACAAAAAACTACGCCTCAACGTCTCCGATAACCAGCGCGTTCTCACCACTACCGACATCTTATCGGCGATCGACTACCTAATTAACCTCGAATTCGACATCGGCAACACCGACGACATCGACCACCTCGGCAACCGTCGCGTCCGTTCCGTGGGTGAACTGCTCCAAAACCAAGTGCGAGTAGGTTTAAACCGCTTAGAAAGAATCATTCGGGAACGGATGACCGTCAGCGAATCCCAAAACCTCACCCCCGCTTCCCTAGTCAATCCGAAACCCCTAGTCGCGGCGATTAAAGAATTCTTTGGTTCCTCGCAACTCTCCCAGTTTATGGATCAAACCAACCCCCTAGCGGAATTGACCCATAAACGCCGTATTTCCGCCCTTGGCCCCGGCGGTCTGACCCGGGAACGGGCTGGTTTTGCCGTGCGCGATATTCACCCCTCCCACCACGGTCGCATTTGTCCAGTGGAAACCCCAGAAGGTCCCAACGCCGGTTTAATCGGTTCCCTGGCCACCTACGCCCGCGTCAACGACTACGGTTTTATTGAAACCCCCTGTTACGCGGTGGAAAATGGCCGAGTTCGCTACGATCTACCCGTTAAATACCTCACCGCCGACGAAGAAGACGATCTCAGAGTCGCACCGGGGGACGTGGCCACCGATGAAAATGGTTATATCCTTGGCGAAACTATCCCCGTGCGCTATCGGCAGGAATTCTCCACCACCTCCCCTGAACAAGTGGACTACGTTTGTGTTTCCCCCGTCCAAATTGTCTCGGTGGCCACTTCCCTGATTCCCTTCCTTGAACACGACGACGCTAACCGCGCCCTGATGGGTTCTAATATGCAACGACAAGCGGTTCCCCTGCTGCGTCCCGAACGTCCCCTAGTTGGCACTGGATTGGAAGCACAGGCCGCTCGTGACTCTGGTATGGTCATCGTTTCCCGTACCAATGGGGTCGTTTCCTACGTCGATGCTAACCGGATTCGCATCAAAGTGGCGGATGAAGACAAAGAGATTTTTGGCAAGAGCGAGATCGAGTACGAAATTCAAAAATATCAACGCTCTAACCAAGATACCTGCCTAAATCAGCGTCCTTTAGTCTATCAAGGGGAACAAGTTGTGCCGGGGCAGATCCTCGCCGATGGTTCCGCCACCGAAGGAGGAGAAATCGCCCTCGGCCAGAATATCCTCGTCGCCTATATGCCCTGGGAAGGCTATAACTACGAAGACGCAATTTTAATCAGCGAAAGACTGGTGGCACAAGACACCTATACCAGTATCCACATTGAAAAATACGAAATCGAAGCCCGTCAAACTAAACTCGGCCCAGAGGAAATCACCAGGGAAATTCCCAACGTCGGTGAAGATGCCCTGCGAAACCTCGATGAACGCGGCATTATTCGCGTCGGTGCCTGGGTAGAAGCCAGCGATATCCTCGTGGGGAAAGTCACCCCGAAAGGTGAATCGGACCAACCCCCCGAAGAAAAACTACTGCGGGCAATTTTCGGCGAAAAGGCCCGGGATGTAAGGGACAACTCCCTGCGCGTCCCCAACGGCGAAAAAGGCCGGGTAGTGGATGTGCGGGTATTTACTCGCGAACAGGGGGACGAATTACCCCCCGGGGCCAATATGGTAGTACGGGTTTACGTTGCCCAAAAACGCAAAATCCAAGTGGGCGATAAAATGGCGGGTCGCCACGGCAATAAAGGGATTATTTCTCGGATTCTACCCCTAGAAGATATGCCTTACCTCCCCGATGGTCGTCCCGTCGATATCGTTCTCAATCCCTTGGGGGTTCCCAGTCGCATGAACGTCGGTCAGGTGTTTGAATGTTTACTGGGTTGGGCCGGCGAAAATCTGGGCGTGCGCTTTAAGATTACTCCCTTTGACGAAATGTACGGGGAAGAAGCCAGCCGTTTAACCGTCCACGGATTGCTAGAAAATGCCTCGAAAAAACCCAATCGCGATTGGGTGTTCAAGGAAGAACACGCCGGCAAAGTCACCGTCTATGATGGTCGCACCGGCGAACCCTTTGACCGTCCCGTTACCGTCGGTATGGCCTATATGTTAAAACTGGTTCACCTAGTTGATGATAAAATTCACGCCCGTTCTACCGGTCCCTACTCCTTGGTTACTCAGCAACCCTTGGGCGGTAAAGCTCAACAGGGAGGCCAACGCTTCGGAGAAATGGAAGTTTGGGCCCTGGAGGCCTACGGGGCGGCCTATACTTTGCAGGAATTGCTAACGGTGAAATCCGATGATATGCAAGGACGGAATGAGGCTTTAAATGCGATCGTAAAAGGCAAGCCGATTCCCCGCCCGGGTACGCCAGAATCCTTTAAGGTTTTGATGCGAGAATTGCAATCCCTCGGCCTCGATATCGCCGTTCACAAGGTGGAAAATGCCCCCGATGGTACTTCCCGCGATGTGGAGGTGGATCTGATGGTCGATGTCGGTCGTCGCGCCCCCTCTCGCCCCACCTACGAATCCTTAACCACAGAAGACCTTGAGGAAGAAGAATCGGAAGTGTAATTTCAGTTATCAGTGAGGGGTTAGGTGATGGGGAAATAGGGAAATGGGGGAATGGGGAAATGGGGGAATTCAACTAACACCCCAACACCCCAACACCCTAACACCCCACACCTAAACCCTATAACCAATCTTGTTACTGTTCACTGATGGCTGATAGCTAATAGCTGTTTACTTGTTACTGGGATCGAGATGTTTTATAACCAAACTGTTGACAAAGGAAAACTGAAAAAACTGATCGCTTGGGCCTATCAAAACTACGGTTCGGCGCGCTGTTCACAAATGGCCGATGAATTGAAAAACCTCGGGTTTCGTTTCGCTACCAAAGCAGGGGTTTCCATTAGTGTGGATGATTTAACCGTACCGCCGGCTAAACGACAGATGATCGAAAGTGCCGAACAGGAAATCCGGCAAACCGAACAGCGTTATGTGCGCGGGGAAATCACCGAAGTGGAACGCTTCCAAAAAGTAATTGACACTTGGAATAGTACATCTGAATCACTCAAAGATGAAGTAATTCGCAACTTCCAAGTCACCGATCCCCTCAACTCCGTCTATATGATGGCTTTCTCCGGAGCGCGGGGTAATATGAGCCAAGTACGTCAGTTAGTGGGAATGCGGGGATTAATGGCTAATCCCCAAGGGGAAATTATTGACCTCCCGATTAAGACTAACTTCCGGGAAGGATTGACCGTTACCGAATACGTTATTTCCTCCTACGGGGCCCGCAAAGGTTTAGTTGATACAGCCCTACGGACGGCAGATTCCGGTTATCTCACCCGTCGTCTCGTCGATGTGTCCCAAGATGTCATCGTCCGCGAGGCAGATTGTGGCACCAATCGTTACATCGAATTAACTGCTATGACCGATGGCGATCGCGTGTTAATTCCCTTAAGCGATCGCCTATTAGGTCGTTCCCTGGCTGAAGATGTGGTGGTCAAGGGAGAAGTGATCGCCACCCGCAACCAGATTATCGATGACGAAACCGCCGAAAAACTGGGCAAACTGGTCGATAAAATCAAAGTCCGCAGCCCTTTAACCTGTGAAGCAGCCCGCTCAGTTTGCCAAACCTGTTACGGTTGGAGTCTGGCCCACGGTCATCCAGTGGATATGGGGGAAGCAGTGGGAATTATTGCCGCCCAATCGATCGGGGAACCGGGGACTCAGTTAACCATGCGTACCTTCCACACTGGGGGCGTATTTACCGGAGAAGTGGCCCGGCAAGTGCGGAGTCCCTTCGAGGGAAGCGTGCGTTTTCTGCCGGGGTTAAGTATCCGTAACGTGCGAACTCGCCACGGAGATGAACGGGATCAGGTGGAGGCACCGGGGGAAATTAAATTAACACCCAGGGATAAAACTAAAGAAACTGTCACCTACTCTTTAACTCCGGGGTCGCTGCTATTCGTCACCGATGGGGCAACGGTAAGCGAGGAACAGTTACTAGCGGAAATTACCTCCGATAAAGTCCAAAAATCCACGGAAAAAGCCACAAAAGACGTAACCAGTGACTTAGCCGGCGAGGTGCTATTCTCCCAATTAGTCCCAGAGGAAAAAACCGATCGCCAAGGCAATACCACCCGCATCGCCCAACGGGGGGGATTACTATGGATTCTCTCCGGAGAAGTGTATAACTTGCCCCCAGGGGCCGAACCTGTGGTCAGTAACGGCGATCAAGTACAAGTGGGAGATGTTCTAGCGGAAACTAAGTTAGTATCCACTAACGGTGGTTTGGTGCGTTTAGCCCCCAATAGCCGGGAAATCGATATCGTCACCGCTTCCGTGTCTTTGGATCAGGCCGAAGTAAAAGTAGAAAGTAGTGCCGGTCGGGAACAGTTTATTATTCATACCGGAGATGGTCAAAGCTTCCTACTGAAAACCACTCCGGGGACAAAAGTACAGAATCATGCCATTGTCGCCGAGTTAATCGATGATCGCTATCAAACCCACACCGGTGGCATGATTAAATACGTCGATATCGAAGTTGCCAAAGGCAGCCGTAAACAGGGTTATGAAATCACCAAAGGCGGCATGATCCTCTGGATTCCCGAAGAAACCCACGAAGTCAATAAAGATATTTCCCTCTTACAGGTGGAAGATGGCCAGTATGTGGAAGCAGGGGAAGAAGTGGTTAAAGACATCTTCTGCAACTCTAGCGGTGTGGTGGAAGTGATCCAGAAAAATGACATCCTCCGGGAGATTATTGTCAAACCGGGGCTGTTATTTATGGATCTTGAACCAGAATCCTCCGGAATTGCCCAAGAACAGTTAATTTACCCCGGAACACAGTTGACGCCCGAAGTGACGATCGAGGAGTTGCGGCAAGCGGAATGGGTGGAAACTAACGAGGGTTTGGGATTACTGCTGCGACCAGTACAGGAGTTCGTCGTAGAAGACCAATCCACTTCTCCCACCCAAGGTTCCGCTAACCAAGAAGGAGGGCGACATATCGAACTGCGATCGGTACAGCGCATCTTCTTTAAAGACGGGGAAAGAGTTAAATCCGTCGAGGGTTGTCAACTGATCAGCACTCAATTAGTCCTAGAAATTTCTAGCGAAGAACCAGAATCGGTCTCCCATCTGACGGCCGATATCGAGTTAGAACCGATTGAGGACAGGGATTGTCAGCGTTTACAGTTAGTTATTCTCGAATCTCTGGTGCTGCGTCGGGATAGTGATAATGATCCTTTAGGGGGTAATATTCAGACTCGCGTTCTCGTCCAAGATGGCGATGAAATCCCACCGGGGGCAGTGGTGGCCCGGACTGAGATTCAGTGTAAGGAAGCTGGAGAAATTCGCGGGATTCGCAAGGGAAGCGAAGCAGTACGCCGTCTTTTAATTGTCAGTGACCGTGACGAGTTTATTCTCCCGCTCCCCTTCGACGTAGCTCAGGGCAAGGCTGTTGCTCCCACCGTCAAAGCTGGGGATCTGGTAATCGCCGAAGCTGAGATCGCTGTCGGAGTTTTAGCCCCCAATTCCGGTCAAGTACTGGCCGTTGACCAAACCACCACCGGCTATGAAATCCGTCTGCGTAAGGCTCGACCCTACCGAGTATCGGCGGGAGCGATTCTGCACATCGATGAGGGGGATTTAGTCCAACGGGGCGATAATTTGGTGTTGTTGGTGTTTGAGCGCTCGAAAACTGGGGATATCATTCAAGGTTTACCCAGAATCGAAGAACTGCTCGAAGCCCGCAAACCGAAAGAGGCTTGTGTACTAGCACGCAAACCGGGAGTTTGTCAAGTGGAGTACCAAGATTCTGAGATCGTCGATATTAAGGTGGTCGAGGATGACGGCACGATCAGTGAATATCCGCTTTTAGGCAGTCAAAACCCCCTGGTGAGCGATAACCAGCGTATCGATGTGGGTCAGGCGTTAACCGATGGTCAGGCTAATCCTCACGAGATTTTAGAGGTGTTCTTTAATTATTATGTGGATAGCTTGGGCAGTTACGAGGCAGCCCTGAAAGCCTTGGAAAAAACCCAGATGTTCCTCGTTGATCAGGTACAGTCGGTTTATCAATCCCAGGGGATCGATATTGCCGATAAACACATCGAAGTGATCGTGCGTCAGATGACTTCTAAGGTGCGGATCGATGACGGTGGCGATACCAGTATGTTACCAGGGGAATTGTTGGAATTGCGACAGGTGGAGACGGTAAATGAAGCCATGTCAATCACCGGTGGGGCGGCGGCTAAATATACGCCTGTACTACTGGGGATCACCAAAGCTTCCTTGAATACCGATAGCTTTATCAGTGCCGCCTCCTTCCAAGAAACCACCCGCGTCCTCACGGAAGCGGCGATCGAAGGCAAGTCCGACTGGTTACGCGGTCTCAAGGAAAACGTGATTATCGGTCGTCTGATTCCGGCGGGTACTGGCTTCAATGCCCACGAAAACATGGTGGGGATCAGCGATTACACCCCCCCAGAGGAGGAATATAACTACAACAACAATCGTGGTTATTACGCTCCCCCCGGCGGTATCGGTTTCCCCCCTCGTCCCGGTTTCGGCGATAGTAGTGAGGATAGCGATATGATTCTTGACGATCAAACCGCTCGCGCCTACGCTGAGGGGGATGTGGTGGACTTAGAGGATGATGAAATGGCTTTCCTCTCCTCCCGCGGCAGCAGTCGCTTTAGTCGCCAACCCATCAGCGACAGCTGGTCAGAGGTCGATGGAGACGGAGATGAGGAAGATTTAGAGGAGGATTACGAAGAAGAATAATCGTCTGTAGATATCTTAAAAGGAGGAGTGGCAGGAAAAACCCTTGTTATTCCCCAAAAACCTCCTCCTTCTCTCCTCCAACTCCCTAATTTTCCAGCTAATTTCCCCCGACATTTGAGATAAAAGAAGGCAGCCTTTCTTGTTGACCAGAAGGGGAACAAAGTTAGGATTTTCTGAATTTTCTCTCCAGTCGGGATGACAGGATTTGAACCTGCGGCATCCTGCTCCCAAAGCAGGCGCGCTACCAAGCTGCGCTACATCCCGGAATAGACTCCTCTTTTAGTATAGCCCAAGATCCCCATTCTTAGTCGGGATACCAAAACATCCCTTTGATACCTTCGGGATCGAGAACAAAACCGAGACGACGATAGAAATCCACCACCTGCGGATCGGCGAAAAGAGTTATATTACTGATATCCTCACCCCGCAACTTCCTAATCATAAATTTCATTAATGCTTTACCAAAGCCTTTACTTTGATAGTGAGGATGAACAACCACATCCCAGACTGTAGCATTAAAAGCGTGATCGGAAGTGGCACGAGCAAAACCCACTAAACGACGGCGATTACCTCGCACTTCCCACATCGACACCACTAAAAAACTACATTCGATCGCTTTTTTAACTTTGCGCAAAGGACGACGAGCCCACCCCACCGAGTCACAAAGTTCTTCTAACTCATATAAATCTAGCTCTCGATCGGTACTAAAAAACACTCGCGTCTGTCCGAGATCATTCTGGGTAACCTCGACTAAGTCTCCCGAATAGTCAGGAGATAAAGTGACTTCCGAGCTATTAAACAATCTTTTCCAAAAAACCATGCCGGGGGGCTACTGCCTCAATATTGTCCTTTTAGCCTAGTATATTTTATTTTCCCCCCCTCTAAGAACAATCGGGCTACCTGAGTGCAAATTTGATTAGTTGAGTACGGAGAGGGTGGGATTTGAACCCACGAACCATTGCTGGTTACTCGATTTCAAGTCGAGCGCGATCGACCACTCTGCCACCTCTCCAAGGCAGCTAGACTCACACTATATCATTAAATCTCTTGGATCAATCAAAAAATTTTCCGCCAATGCAGGGAAAAGGTGTGCAGATTATAAGCTTAAGAGTCAAAGGTTAAAATTTATTCTTCCCCCCTTCCCGGACTTCTGCCAGAGGTCTATTCTAGTACATTAGAAGCGTGATTAGGGGTTTGTGAGCAGGATTTTAGGCGAACCTATCGGCCAGACTACTTCCCCAATTTCGGTAATTTTTGGCTTTCACGGGGGAAAACTACAATTAGAATAGGGGAGAATGCTTTAAAATAACAATTTTGACGTATAATCACCTCAATAAAATTTAGAAGCTTCTAGGGTTTATAGTTTTAAACATTGAGGAAAATGTATTTATTATGAGTTCAATTATTGAAATCGGCGACCAAAAACTTAGCGAGGCACAAATCTTGCCTATTTTGGCAAAATATGGTATGTTGCCGCAGTTGCTCCGGGAGGTAATCATCGAGCAAGCGATCGCCAATATCACCTGCAATCCGGAAGAAAGAAACGCGGCCTATTCCCGTTTCTATCAAAATAATCAAATTGCCAACGATGAGCAAATGAAATCTTGGTTGCAACAAAACGGGATGGATTCCGAGCAACTAGAATATCTAATTCTGCGGGACATTAAATTGGAAAAATTTAAACAGGAGACTTGGGATAACAAAGTAGAATCCTACTTCTTACAAGTCAAAAATCAATTGGATAAGGTGGTTTATTCCCTGATTCGGACAAAAAATATCGGCATTGCCCAGGAACTATTTTTCCGGATACAGGATCGAGAAAATAGCTTCGCTGAACTAGCTAAAAAATACTCCCAAGGAGCAGAAGCAGAAAGCGGAGGACTAATCGGACCGGTGGAACTGAGCGCCCCCCATCCCCAAATCGGGCAGATTCTCAAAGCAAGTAAACCGGGGCAACTGTGGCCACCGACGCAAGTGGGAGAATGGGTCGTGATTGTCCGGTTAGAAAAATATTTATCCTGTGAATTGGACCGTCCCACCCGTCAACGCTTACGGAATGATTTATTCCAACAATGGTTAATGACTCAAATGCAAACAGTGAAATTTATCTCCGAATCAACCCTTCGACAAAGCTCAGGGCAAGCCCCAGTCAATAGCGAGCAGGGATCGATTATATAGCATTTCCTTGCAACACTGGGTAAACCCAATCTTTGCGCCTAATTATTTGCCAACTTAGTCAATTTTCGCCTAGCTAATGAGTTATACCACTTTAGATTTTACTGTCTTTCTGGAGACTGTACAGCCCTTTGATTGCCTACCCGTCGAGGTTAGACGTTCCCTCGGTCAGAAATTACAACCCTTTCGCTATGAGATGGGCAATGCCATACTCAAGTGCGATCGCTTACCCTCTCACCTCGTCTTTCTCTACGAGGGAGAGGCCAGACTTTTGGGTTACGATGCTAGGGTAAACAATCCGTTACCGGTTACTTTGGCTAAATTGCAGCCAGGAGATTTGTTCGGGTGGATGAGTCTCCTGCGCGGTACCCCCTGTGAAACGGTGATCGCTTCTTCGGAAGTCACTATCTGTTTAACCTTAAAAGAAGAGGATTTTTGGTCTTTAATCAATAATTACCCCGAATTTAAGCAATATTTCTTTCAACAAACCTCGATCGCTGAAGTTTATGCGACCCTAGGCTCCTATCTTAATCAACAGGCCTGGGGTGGGGGAGACCTGAAAGAAATGGCACAGGCTCTTTTAAACAGAGCTTGTGTGTCCTACAACCAGATTAACGATGATTATCTCTGGTTAGTTAGCGAAAATACCGACAATTATCCTATCGGCACAGTCATTACCCAAAATAATCCGACTAACACCCGTTTATTAGGTCTTTCCTCCAATCAGTTAGATGAATTCTTCGACGTAGCTCAGGGCAAGTTCTTGACGGTTGCAACCGAAGCGGCTGCGGAAACAGAAACGGACGATATCTGGGAAACCCAAGTCATTAAGGGAAATAAACCCACCCAGGTATTAGATATCCCCCAAGGAAAAATAAGCGACATCACCAGCGATATCGACCTTGAAAAAACTCTCCAGAAAAACCGCAAGTCATATCCTTTTTTCAGGGGAAAAACGGAACTAGAGGCGGTGAGTGCCTGTTTTCAGATGCTCTGCAAATATTTTAATATCCCCTTTCGCAAGGACGTGATCCAACGCATTCTAGGGGATCAACTGCAAAGAACTGGCAGCCTTTCCCTGCCCCTGTGTGGGGCTGTGGCCGAGGTAGTGGGACTCCATAGCCAATTAGTACCCCTAAATGCTTCTTCCTTGCCCAATATCAACCCTCCTGCCCTAATTCGCTGGCAAGACAGCATCGTTATCCTCTACGAAATCAATCAACGGGAAACCACGATCGCCGTTCCCGAACGGGGGATAATTAAACGCAAAACCAGCGAATTTCTGGAATCTTGGGGGGAAAAAGGGGAAGTAGTTCTGCTTAAACCCACCAAACACACCCAGCAACAGCGTTTTGGCTTATCATGGTTTTGGCCTTCTGTCAAGAAACATAAACGAGTATTAATAGAAGTTTTTATCGCTTCTTTCTTCGTGCAGTT
Source organism: Microcystis aeruginosa Ma_MB_S_20031200_S102 (assembly GCA_007095845.1). Lineage (GTDB taxonomy): Bacteria > Cyanobacteriota > Cyanobacteriia > Cyanobacteriales > Microcystaceae > Microcystis > Microcystis aeruginosa_D. Next base: position 4,919 of record SFBI01000153.1, on the reverse strand, counting down.
ATTTGCCCTGGCCAATCCCTTGATGATTCAGGTGATCATCGATAAGGTAATCGTGCAGAATAGCCCAGAAACTCTGAATACCCTCGGGGTTTTCCTGTTAGTAATTGCCGTTTTTGAGGGAATTTTAACCTTTTTGAGAACATCTCTTTTTGTCGATACCACTAACCGCATCGACATGACCCTCGGTTCAGAAATTATCGATCACCTGCTGCGCCTACCCCTGAAATACTTTGAACGGCGGCCTGTGGGGGAAATTTCGACAAGAATCAATGAATTAGAGAATATTCGGCAATTTTTAACAGGCACAGCCCTAACGGTGGTATTAGATGCCATTTTCTCGGTCATCTACATCGTGGTTATGTTGATCTATAGCCCGATTCTAACCGTTTGGGCCCTAGGAGTCGTGCCGATTTTAGTTCTCTCCACAGCTATTTTCGCACCGATCGTGCGGCGACAACTGCGAGCAAAGGCCGAACGAAACGCCGAAACTCAATCCTATCTAGTGGAGGTGATGACGGGAATCCAAACAGTAAAAGCACAGAATATCGAATTGCGTTCCCGTTGGCAGTGGCAAGAACGTTATGCGCGCTATGTGGCCGAAGGTTTTCAAACGGTAATGACCTCAACTTTGGCCGGTTCCTTTAGTCACTTCTTTAACCAATTATCGGGTTTATTAGTGCTGTGGGTGGGAGCAGCCCTAGTTTTAGACGGACAACTCACCCTTGGTCAATTAATCGCCTTCCGGATTATCGCTTCCTACGTTACCTCGCCGATTCTGCGTTTGACCCAACTCTGGCAAAACTTCCAAGAAACCGGCTTATCCCTAGAAAGATTGGCCGATATCGTCGATACTCCCCAAGAAGCGGAACTCGATCGCCAAAACATCCCCATGCCCTTAATTAAAGGCACTGTCACCTACGAAAACCTGGCTTTCCGCTTCAATCCCCACGGCGCCCTGCAATTGTACAACGTCAATTTAGAATTCCCCGCCGGCACTTTTGTCGCTTTGGTGGGAGAAAGTGGCGCTGGGAAAAGTACCATCACTAAACTATTAGCTCGTCTCTACGAACCAGAATCGGGACGGATTCTCATCGATGGCTACGATATCAACAAAGTGGAACTCTATTCCCTGCGTCGTCAAATTGGCATGGTTCCCCAAGAAACTCTATTATTTGACGGTACGGTACAGGAAAATATCGCCCTGACTAACCCCGATGCGACTGTAGAGGAAATTGTCTCGGCAGCGAGAGCAGCCGCAGCCCACGAATTTATTATGACCCTGCCCAATGGCTATAATACCCGCGTCGGTGAACGGGGGGCATCCCTATCGGGGGGACAACGACAACGGGTTGCGATCGCTCGTTCCGTCCTGCAAAGACCGCAAATTCTCATTCTTGATGAGGCCACCAGCGCCCTCGACTATAACACCGAACGGCAAGTGTGCCTCAATCTCAAAGAAGCTTTCAAGGATCATACGGTCTTCTTTATTACCCATCGTTTAGCTTCGATCAAATCCGCCGATATTATTGTCATGATGGATAAAGGGACAGTAGCGGAGGAAGGCACCCACGAGGAATTAATGGCCAAAAAAGGCCTTTACTATACTCTCTATAAACAACAGGATTCGCAAATCTAGTCAGTCGGTCGTCAGTTATCAGTTATCAGTTATCAGTTATCAGTTATCAGTTATCAGTTATCGGTTCACTGATCACTGAAAAAATAAATAGGGCTGGCTGAATAAATCTAAAAACCTTGTTGGATAATATTTTTAGGCTTTTTTGAAATCAAAAAGTACCAGCCTTTGGAGTGATCGGGGGGGAAATTTAGGCACTTTTTCCCTGAAAATTAGGTAATTGACCGCCTGAAAATCGGTAAAACCCTACACCCCACACCCCACACCCTACACCCACGAAAAACTTTTTCAGCAAACCCTAAATATAGGAGAATCTTCATGGACGGTAATTCTAACAACGGCCACAACGGCAACGGCAAAGGTAAAAGCGATGAACTGACCCAAGCGGGTAAAAACGTGGCCACTACCACGAAAAATAAAAGTATTGCCCTTCGACAAAGCTCAGGGCAAGCCCCTTCTTTACCCACTTTCAGCCCACCGGAACAATCGGTGATCCTGAAACAATCGCCCATTTGGTCGCGGACGATTATCTGGACATTAATGAGTGTCACCACTGCCGCTTTAATTTGGTCAGCGATCGCCAAAATCGAGCAGGTGGTCGGCGCTCAAGGACAACTTAAACCCCAGGGGAAAGTGCAAGAAGTACAAGCACCGGTGAATGGGGTAGTACAGGAAGTTAAAGTCAAAGACGGCGATCGAGTTAACAAAGGGGATGTACTGGTTTTAATGGATTCCAGTGCCTCGAAAGTGCAGTTAGAATCTTTGAAAAAAATTCGCACCACTGCTGAGAAGGAAAATCAATTCTATCGTCTCTTAATGGCGCAGGATCTGACACCGGCAGCAGTGGAAAGTTCGATCGCTCAATTAAAATTACCGAGTGAAATCGCCGATTTAGCCCGTAATCGTGCCGCTTTGGTGGCAGAAAATCAACTTTATCAAGCACAGGTCAATGAAGGTGCCTCTAGCTCTGCTTTACAAGGAGATGAATTAGCCCGTTTAGAGGCTGCCCGACGGGAGTCCAATTCTCGACAAGCGGCCGCTAGATTGGAAATGGAACAATTAGAAAAACAATTGGCCCAAACTAGGGTACAGTTGGCCGATGCCCGCTCGCAATTAATCAATGATCGCTTCGTCTTAGAAGAAATTAAGACTCGTAATGCCAATGCGATGAAACAGGGCCAAGAAGGCTTGGATATCGAGCGTAATATTCTTAACGATATCGAACCCTTGGGAGAAGAAGGAGCGATCGCCCGTTATCAGATTAATAAACAAAAACAATCTGTCACTGATCGCCAGAATGAATTACAGCAGCAAGAGGCTAACGGCAAAATCGATCGAGAAAAACAAGAGAAAGAAGTACAAACCGGCATCGCCGAAATTTCCCGTTTGGAACAGGAAGAAAAGCGTTATTCCCTGTTGATCTCCCAAGCGCGAGAAAGGCTGATTAACACCACAGTAATCACGGAAAAAGATGTGCGTGATAAAATGGCGGATAATCACAAACGGATCGCTGAAATCGATAGTCAGATCAGTCGCATTATCATTGATAATAACAAGCGCATTGCTGAGTTAGATGGTCAAATTAGTCAAGCACAACAGACGATTAAATATCAAAAAATTACCGCTCCGATCGACGGTGTGGTCTTTGATCTCAAGGCCCGGCCTGGGTTTGTTCCCCAACCGAGTCAAGCGGAAGCATTGTTAAAAATTGTTCCCGATGGCTGTCCTACCGAGGTCAAAGATGCTGCTAAAGGTTGTTTAGTGGCAGAGGTGGACGTGACTAACCAAGACATCGGTTTTGTGCGCGTGGGACAAAAAGCCGATATTCGCATTGATTCCTTTTCTTACAGTGAATACGGCGATATTAAGGGAGAAGTAATCTCGATCGGTTCTGATGCTTTACCTCCCGACGAAACTCACCGTTTTTATCGGTTCCCCGTCCGGGTAAGCTTGAACAGTCAAGAGTTAGTTTTGAAGGATAAATCTACTCTGCCGCTGCAATCGGGGATGTCCGTGAGTGTTAACATCAAAGTCAATGAAAATCGCACGGTTTTGGGACTATTTACCGATATGTTCAATAAACAGGTGGATACTCTCAAACAAGTCCGTTAGGCGAAAAAATTCGGGGGGACATCTTGCCAACGGCCTGAACCGATCGCGCTAATCGCTTCCGAGAGGTTCACTGCACCGGTATAAAGAGCGCGGCCCACGATTACTCCCGTTACTCCCAAAGGTTCCAAAGACAATAAACTCAGTAGGTCCGTCAGGGAACTAATACCCCCGGAGGCGACGACGGGAATTTCGACGGATTCGGCTAATTCTCGCAAAGCGGCGAGATTTGGGCCAGAAAGGGTGCCATCTCGATGAATATCAGTGTAGATAATCGTGCTGGCTCCTCTTTTTGCCATATCTTGACCGAGTGCGATCGCATCTACCGCAGAAGTTTCTAACCAACCCCTGGTGGCAACTTTGCCATCGCGAGCATCAATACCGACAATTATTTGCCCTGGAAAGCTTTGACAAAGTTCGCTGACTAATTCCGGCTTTTCTACGGCTACTGTCCCTAAAATTGCCTTTTCTACCCCGATTTTTAGGAGATTATTCACCGTTTCTAGATCTCGCAGTCCACCCCCCACCTGCACTGGGATGGCAATATCATTAAGAATTGTTTCAATAGTTGACAAATTAACCGATTTACCCTCTTTGGCTCCATCCAAATCGACTAAATGTAATCTGGTTGCTCCCTGATTGACCCATTCTCGCGCCACTATTGCGGGATTATCGTTAAAAACCTGCGATTGTTGGTAATCTCCCTGATAAAGTCGCACACATTTGCCATCGAGAATATCAATAGCGGGGATAACTTCCATGTTTTTGTCAATATCTAACTAAAGAGCGTTTTTTATTATATAGTACCAGCCTTGTCAGTTATCAGTTATCAGTTATCAGTTATCAGTTTTGAGTCTGACAGGGGAACAATCCCTCTCAACGCATTGTCCACAAAGGTTTTAAAGTGTCAGCCATTGCGGGGATCGGGGGGAAAATCCCTGGACTTTTTCCCAGAAAATTAAGTAACTGACTACCTCAAAACTGGTAAAACCCCACACCCCACACCCCACACCCCACACCCTGCCACCACCGAAAAGCTTTTTGCCGCAAACCATCTGTATTACTGGACTTCCCCGTTGACAAAAAGCCATAACCTGTGCTGTAGAAGGGATTAAGAGAATTTCCAGCGCCCCGTTACTGGGTACAAATCAGGGAAACTCCCAATAAATCTAACGCT
>SFBI01000152.1 GCA_007095845.1 Microcystis aeruginosa Ma_MB_S_20031200_S102 | reverse complement strand
GTGGATGAGGTGTTAGCTGCCCGGATTCAGGCCCTAGAAATCGAGCAATTAGAGTCCTTGGCTGAGGCTTTGTTGGATTTTACGGCATTAAACGACCTAGTGCTTTGGCTAAATCGCTACTCGCAACCGCTTAACTAAACCTAGTCAAACCTAAGCCACCGGAAAGGGTGACTCGGTAAATTTTGATTGCCCAATGTCCATCCTTGCCGATGGGTGACAAGGGCAGTCCTCATCGGAGGGCAGATGAAAGTTTATGCGGATGGCGAGACTCGAACTCGCAAGGCGTAAGCCACACGCCCCTCAAACGTGCGTGTCTACCAGTTCCACCACATCCGCTTGATTTTAGCTTAACCACTATAGCACAGAAAAAAAATAATCTGCAAGCAACTTTTAAAAATTACTGCCGCACAACTTTCGCGCCACCTGAGTTAGTACGGATAAACCTTTTAGGGAACCTTGAATCAAATGGAAGGCCGGGATGGGACGGATTAACATTTGTCGAGCTAGGGGCAATGGTAGCAGCTGACCTTGATTATCAATTGCCGGGGCTAAATCGGGTAAATCCTGTGTCACCTCGTCGCTAATCACGCGCACAATTGCCACTTTTTGCCCCCGTAAAGCCGCTAAAATCCTTGCTCCTTCCATATCTACCACTTCATAGCCCTCCTGTCCTAAACGTCGTTTTTCCTCGGATCGGCTAATCAGGCGATCGCTGGTTAAACCTTTAACAAGACTATATCCGGTTAATTGGGCGATTTTTGCGGTTATTTCTGGTTCGCACTGCCAATAATTCCCCGTTTCCGCGCCACAACCTTGATAGATTACCCCATCTCCGACCCGATAGCGATCGCTAAGACTACCCGCTAATCCCATAAGCACAATTTTTCCCGTGAGCTTATTAAGAAATTCTATAGATTGCCTAGAGACTGGGGAACTGTCGAGGAATTCTGGAGCGCCAAGGTTAATCGGGATAATTTGCGGGGCTAAATCGCCGATTTTCCTTAATCCTCGACGGATTGAGCTATGCTCGGCCCCCCGGGGAACGAGAATAATATCTTCAGGTGTGAGCATGAAATTTTTGAGAAAGTTTCCTAATTAGTCCATTGAGATGTTATAAATAATAGTAGTGAACTAATTAGGAATAATTCTTAAGTAAATGGCCCTGCCACTGACTGGGCGATTGTCTTTCTCACCATGAAAAAGTCTGTCATTCTGCGTTTATCCGAGGTTAACAAGCGTTTTCCCGCTTCTCCTACTCTAGCTGTCGATAATATCAGTTTTAGTTTAACAGAGGGCGAAATTCTCGGATTATTGGGCCCGTCGGGCTGCGGTAAAACCACTCTACTGCGGATGGTTGCGGGATTTGAAAAACCATCTCAAGGAGTGATTGAATTGGGAGGGCGAATAGTTGCCGACGAAAAAACCTTTATTCCCCCGGAAAAACGCAATACGGGCATGGTTTTTCAGGATTACGCTCTTTTTCCCCATTTAACTATCGCTGACAATATCTCCTTCGGGTTAAAAAATTCTGGGGAGAAATTATCGAGCAGAGCTATTAACGCTAGGGTGGCAGAAACTTTGGATTTAGTGGGATTGCAAGGACTAGAAAAACGTTATCCCCATCAGCTATCGGGAGGACAACAGCAAAGAGTCGCCCTCGCTCGTGCTTTAGCCCCAAAACCCTCTTTAATCCTCTTAGATGAACCTTTAAGTAATCTCGATGTGCAGGTACGGCAACGCTTACGGCACGAGATCCGTCATATCCTGAAAGCGACTGGTATCTCGGCTATTTTTGTCACCCACGACCGGGAAGAAGCAATGGTGATCAGTGACACAATTGCGGTCATTTGTCAAGGAAAATTAGAACAAATTAACAATCCCGAAGAAATTTATAGTCATCCGGCCTCGCGATTTGTGGCTGAGTTTGTCACCCAAGCTAACTTTCTCCCTGCTAGACGGAAGGGGGAACAATGGCAAACCGAGATAGGACTCTGGACAATTCCTGATGGTCAAGATTTGGACAAAGGGGAATTGATGCTGAGAGAGGAAGATGTCAAAATTAAACCGGATGAGAGGGGAGATGTGGTTATTTGCGATCGCCAATTTTTAGGACGGGAATACCGTTATTGTCTGCTAACAGCCACCGGCAGCCAAATCCACGCTAGAACAACGATTAACACCCAATTGGACATCGGTACAAGGGTAAAACTATCGATTATTCCCGATAGCGTCCGTGTATTTGCCGATTGATTTTTTTCTCCCCTTTGCCCAAATTTACCTCTGTCAAGTTCGATGAATTTGTTGTTGAGGAAAACGAGGAATACCCAACTTTTGAGGAACTCCAATTCTCCCCAATCGTAATACCAATTCTCCAAAATCTGACTACAGATAGGGTAGAATATCATATTGGCAGAGTTAAAGGAAAAATATGGCAGGAGTTTATAAGATAGAAATATCTGAAAGTGAAGCAGAACTAAAGGAACTGCTTAGACAAGAAAAAACTGGTTCAGGAAAAGAAAGAATACAAGCATTATACTTATTAAAGACAAAAAAGGCAAAAACGGTGACAGAAGCCGCCGAAATGCTAGGGAGAAACAGAGTCACCGTACAAGATTGGTTAGGCAAATATCGTCAAGGAGGACTAGAAAAATTATTGTCTAAAAAAGTCAGTACAGGAAGAGCAAGAAAAGTTCCTCAGTGGGCAGAAAAAGCCTTAGAAAAAAGATTAAAAGAAAAGGAAGGATTTGATAGTTATGGACAGATTTGTGAATGGTTAGAGGAAAAATTAGGGATAGAATCCAAGTACAAAACTGTACACAAGTTAGTATATTATCGGCTAAAAGCATCTCCAAAAGTAGCTAGAGCAAAAAGCCTAGAACAATCAGAAGAAAGGTTAGAAGATTTTAAGAAAAAAACTCTTATAAAGTTTGGTGGTGCTGAGTTAGGTAGCGATAACAATAATAGGTAATATAGAGAAAATTCGCTTTTTATGTGAAGATAAAACTCGTCTGGGACTAAAAACAATCAGCGGGAGAAAAATCACATCAAAAGGGGTAAAACCTTACGAGAAAGTGCAGGATCAATTTCAAGCAACGTATATCTATGGGGTGGTAGAGCCAAAGATAGGAGAGCATTTATTTTATAAATTCGCTCATTTAAACAGTCAATGTTTTCAAATATTTTTAGAATTAGTTTCTGAATACTTTTTCGATAAGTACCTAAGCAAAATTAATTACACATATCTAACCCCCTCTTGCCTTTTGCCTCTTGCCTTTTGCCTATCTTTACTAGGAAATTAATTTTGCACGACTACTTAGTATTTTGATAATACAGTTAGATAATGGCAGGTTTCATAGGGCAAAAAAACTGAAAATACCTGATAACATTATTCTCACGTTTCAGCCACCAAATTGCCCAGAATCTAATCCCATTGAACAGATTTGGCAATATCTAAAAAAAGGATTGAGATGGAAACTACCTAGAGACTTAGAGGCATTACGTTTGTTAATTGGTCAACGACTCGAAGAAATGAACAAAGAGGTAATTGCTTCAATTGTTGGACGAGGTTATATCCTGGAGGCTCTATCTGTAGTTAGCATTTAGAGAATTGGTATTACTAGAAGCTCACAGCGATCGCACCATGCTGGAATTGAGGGATAACTTTCCCCGGTCTGCAAGCAGGAGGAGACAAAACTGGTTTATGCTAGAAAGAGTTACCTTAACGTAACTTTACAAAGTCATCGATCGCCCACATTTATGGATTGCATCATCAATCGTCGAGCGCGGTTTTCAGCCAGCCATCGCTATTATCTGCCAGAATGGGACGAAGCCGAAAATCAAAAACGTTTTGGTCTTGGTAGCCGTTTTCCCGGTCATGGTCACAATTACGAATTATACGTCTCCCTATGCAAAGAACTCAATCCCTATGGCATGGTGGAAAATCTCTCCACCGTGAAACAGGTAATTAAACGAGAGATAACAAGTCAATTAGACTATTCCTATCTCAATCAAGTCTGGCCGGAATTTCAGCAAACTCTACCAACCACAGAAAATATCGCCAGAGTTATCTGGCAAAGATTAGCACCCTATTTACCATTGGTCAAAATTCAACTATTTGAACACCCCGAATTGTGGGCAGAATATCAAGGAAAAGATATGGAAGCAACTTTAACTATCAAAACCCATTTTAGTGCCGCTCATCGTTTGGCTTTACCGCAATTAACCCTCGAACAAAACTCGGAAATCTACGGCAAATGCGCCAGGGTAAACGGTCATGGTCATAATTATCACCTAGAAGTATCCGTGGCGGGAGAAATCGATCCCCGCACTGGTATGATTGTGGATCTAGGGGATTTACAAAAAGCGATCGATGAATTGGTAGTAGAACCCTTCGATCATGCTTTTTTAAATAAGGATATTCCCTATTTTGCCGAAGTGGTTCCCACCGCCGAAAATATTGCCCTACATATCGCTCAACTATTAGAGGAACGGATCCGCCAATTGGGGGCCCAATTAGATAAAGTTAAACTGATTGAAAGTCCCAATAATTCTGCGGAAATCCACTGTCGTGGTTTGGTTCAAGCTCCCCGACAACTTCTAGAAAAAACCCTGACAGCTGTTTAATTGCCTGTTGCTTAAGGTGATTAGGGTGAGCCATGCTCACCCTAATGGATTTAATTAAACCCTAGTTAAACACTTCTCGCCATCCTCGCTTTCCTTTACCTTGGCGTAAGGGAGAAGCTAAATCGACAATTTTCTCGAGCAGTTTCGGGGCCAATTTTTGACACCAAAGAGCTAGATGACTTTGCCAACCGACGACAATTTCCGTTTTTTGCCTATTTAACCCAGTAATTAGGGTTTGGGCGACTTCTTCGGCACTCATCGGCTTTAACCATCGAAATAACTGCAATTCTCGCACCATATCCGTATCGGTTAAAGAGGGTAAAAGGGTGACAACTTTGATGTTGTGTTCCCGTAATTCCGACCTGAGAGCCTGACTAAAACCCAAAATGGCAAATTTGGTGGCCGAGTAGGTAGCGAAGCTAGGAGCGGCAATTTTACCCATCATGCTGGAAACATTGACGATGGTTCCCTGTCCCCTAATTGCCATCCGGCGGGCAATTAAGCGAGTAACCGTGTACATAGCCATCAGATTTAAAGATATTTCTGCTTGCACTTGCGAAAATTGCGATCGCAGAAAGGGGGTTTGATGGGCAATACCGGCACAGTTAACGAGGATATCAATGCCACTGCATTCTTGCCAAACTCGGATAATTGAAGGACTAACAAGGTCATTTTCGGTTAAATCTAGGGCTAAAGGTGTGGCAATAACCCCTAGAGACTCAATTTCTTTGGCTAGTTTGTCTAATCGCTCTTGATCTCTGGCAAGAATCACAATTCTGCTTAAACCTTGTCGGGCTAATTCTAAGGCGATCGCTCGTCCGATACCCCGGGATGCCCCCGTGACTAGGGCTGTTTTTCCCTGTAATTTCATGATCAAACTCCTGTTTTAAGCAACAGTACGGGAATTTATTGGTTTTGCTTCTGAAATCTTTGATTTGTGCATCCATGCCCTACATAAGTAGCGAAGCAATCGAGGGATAGATGGATAGGTTAGGGTGCATGGGGTTTTTCCTCCTTCAAAGCGCACTCTTGAACCCACGGTAACAGTTGTCTTTACAAACAGCAATCTTTTTTAACACTTTTCCACAAAATCACTCGATCGGATGAACGCTCAGGGTGATCCTCAATCCTATGGAAGGGGAGAAGGGAGTGGGGAATTATGAATTATGAATTATGAATTATGAATTGGGGAGATGGGAGATGGGAGTGGGGAAGTGGGGAAGTGGGGAGATGGGAGATGGGAGATGGGAGATGGGAGTGGGGAAGTGGGGAGGGGGGGGCAGCGGGAAAAAAATTGTGGTGCCACCCTATTGTTGATCTCAATTTAGGTGTTCAATGTCGGTAATAATCGGTAAAATTACCGTGATCTTCGTGCCTTTTCCTTCCTCACTTTCCAGATAAATTTGTCCTTTGTGCGCTTCCACACAGCGTCCGACAATGGCTAATCCTAATCCCGTTCCTTGAATATTATCGACATTGCTACCCCGATAAAAAGGTTTAAATAAATGTTCTTGATCTTTGCTAGGAATACCAATCCCTCGATCGATAATTTTAAAGACTACCTGCTCGGATTCGACAATAATCTTAAATTCTACGGGGGTTCCCTGTGGTGAATATTTTATAGCATTTCCTAGTAAATTTGTCAAGATATGTTTAATTAAATTAACATCCCAAAGTCCTCTTTCTAAGCTGCCCTCAATTTGGGAAATAATTGCTGATTGGTTTTCTGGCTTAACAATAAAAGATTCTACCAATTTCTGACAATAATCCAGTAAATCCACCGGATCAAATTGACAGTATAATCTCCCGGAATCGGCCCTACCAATTAATAATACTTCTGTGAGCAATTGATCCATGTCTTTAATGGCCGATCGAATCATGCGAAAATAGCTAACTTGCTGATCTTTTGTCAACCGATCGCGACTTTCTTCTAATAATCCAGCCGAGAGTAAGATTTTATTTAAAGGATTACGAAAATCGTGGGATAACATGGAAACAAATTCGGTTTTTAACTGATTTAATTCCTGCGCTTTTTCCAGTTGATTAGTGCGTTCAATCACGCTCATTTTTAAAGCTTCGTTGGATTCTCGTAAAGCTTCCTCCATCTGTTTTCGCTCGATCGCATAACATAGCGATCTAGTTAAAATTTCTAAACTTACTTCTCTTTTAATTAAATAATCTTGCGCTCCCTGACGTAGTGATGCCAAAGCTAAATTATCATCATTAGTATTAGTTAAAACCACGATTGGCAATTTCGGAGCCGTAATGAAAAGGGGAGCTAAGGATTCCAAACCCTGACTATCTGGTAAAGTTAGATCTAATAAAATTACATCAAAATTTGTTTGTTGTAACAGAGAAATTGCCTCGGATAATCTTGACACATTAACCAGATGAAATTCTTTTTTTTCATTACCCTTAAGAATTTCCTTTAATAATCGAGCTTCGGCTAAATTATCCTCGATTAAAAGAACTTTTATATCCTGCGAGAGTCCCATTTTTTAATCAAGAGTTAAAGAGATTTGGGGGGTTAGGAAGTGGGGTGTAGGGTGTAGAGTGTAGGGTCTGGGGTGTGGGGAGGGGGAATTATGAATTATGAATTATGAATTATGAAGTGGGGTGTGGGGAGAATAGATAGAAATAATCTCCTGACTCCTGACTCCTGAATCCTATCTCCTGATCCCTGACTCCTATCTCCTATCTCCTGACTTCTGACTCCTGATAACTGATAACTGATAACTGATAATGATTCACTCCGTTGGTAAAGTAGCGGTTTCTAACCAAAAAGCCTCGATATTTTTGACAATTTTGAACAAATCGTTGAGATTGCGCGACTTAGTTATATAACAATTAACGTGCAGTTCATAGCTATAAAAAATATCCTCCTCGTTGCGAGAAGTGGTTAAAACCACCACGGGAATTCTTTTTAAACTGGGATCGTTTTTGATTTCCGCTAATACCTCCCGTCCGTCTTTTCTTGGCAAATTCAGATCGAGAAGAATCAGATTAGGACGGGGAGAATCGAGATACTCCCCTTCTCGACGCAGATAATCCATGGCGTTGACACCATCCCTAACGATAACTAATTCATGCGGGACGGTGCTAGTTTTTAATGCCTCTTGGATGAGGCGAATATCAGCTTTGCTGTCCTCCACTAATAAGATAATTTTGTGTGGCACGTCCTCGCCAGCGCTCACGCTCGTTACCTCCTAGGGGAATTGTAAAATAGAAAACCGCTCCTTTACCTAATTGGGATTCTACCCAAATTCGTCCGCGATGACACTCGATAATTTTCTTACAAATCGCTAAACCCATACCTGTGCCGGGGTACTCGTCGCGGGTGTGCAATCGTTGGAAAATCACGAAAATGCGTTCGGAAAATCGGGGATCGATACCAATTCCATTATCGCTGATAGAGAACAGCCATTCCTCCTCTTGACGTTGCCCGGAAATATGAATAGTGGGGGTTGCTTTTCCTCGGAATTTAATGGCATTACCGATGAGATTTTGGAACAATTGCATTAACTGGGTTTTATCTGCCATGACAATTGGCAAAGGATCAACGGTGATTATAGCTTGACTTTCTTGAGTTCTCCCTTTCAGGTTAGCGAGAGCTTTTTCCAGTGCCATATTAGCATCAATGGTATTAAACTCTACCGCCTGCATATCCACTTTCGAGTAAGCCAGCACATCATCTATTAATGTTTGCATCAAGCTGACACCTTCGACGGCAAAAGTAATAAATTCTTTAGCATCTTCGTCCAGTTCTTCGGTGTAGCGCATTTCTAGCAACTGCACATAGTTGGCGACTTGATTGAGGGGTTCTTGTAAATCGTGGGAAGCGACGTAGGCGAATTTTTTTAATTCGGCGTTTGATAGTTCCAAATCCCGCGCTAAACGTGCCAATTCATCGGCTTGTTTTAAGATGATATTGACGATCGCTTTTCGTAATTCTAGTGCGGCGTTAATTTCTACTGCTTTCCAGGGTAAAGATTTCAGGCGAACTGTTTCTTTCCAGAGGGAGAAAGATTTACGCGGACAGAGACGAATATTACCATCTATGGCAGTCGTTTCGATCGCTTTACCCGGATCACCACCCCAGTTCACGGTTTGAATTACTTCCGGACGAAACCAGAGGAGATAATTACGTTTAGAAATGGGAATTGCTAGTAAACCACTGGCAATATCTTTAAACTTACCCCCATCGGTATAAATTCGCGGTAAGGAATTGGTATAGTAAACATCTTCGTGGACGTTTTTTTCTAGCCAAGTAATCAGATAATTTAGTTCTTCTTCGCTCGGTGTTACTCCAATTAAGGTATAATTGCCGCCTAAACAAATAGCGGCTCCTGTGGCTTTAGTTAGATCAAGCAGATTCGGTTTATGGGCAATTAATCCATCGATAAAGTTATTAGCTTCCGCCATATAATCGATCAATTGCGATTGGACAAAGTTTAATTTTACTCGATAGTCATAATCCTCGGTTTCTTCCCGTGCTGATATTTCCGAAAAAATCACTCTTCCTAAGAACTCACAAGCTTTACGCAGTTCGTAGGGTACATATTTAGGGGTGCGGTGATGACAGGCAATAATACCCCAAAGACGTTTATTTTCAATCAGAGAAATGGTTAGAGATGCTCCCACTCCCATGTTATGCAGGTATTCTAAATGACAGGGAGAAGCACTTCTAAGACTGGACAGGGTTAAATTTAAGGATTGTTGAGTTTCGGGATGAAGACTAGGCACCAGATCGACGGGTTCAGAGGTAGCATCGGGAATCTGTCGAATCCAATTAGCAGTTAATAAATTTCGTGCCGGGAGAGGGATATCGGAAGCGGGATAACGTAAACCGAGATAGGGTTCTAGTTGCTCTATTTTGTCTTCTGCTATCACATCACCGTTATCTTCTTCGTCGAATTTGTATAACATAACTCGATCGAATCCTGTCATTTTTCGCACTTCTTTAACGATGATATTACAGAAATCTTTCAGGTTACGGGTGGCTTCAAGTTTATCGATCGAAGTTTTGGCTAGGTGATAGAAACTCAGGAAAGGAATGTTTTCATAGGAAATAGCTGGTTCTAACTCTAAAATCAGCATTTGTTCGGCGTTGCGGTGGAAAATAGCATCAAAGACGGCGAAATCATCTCCTTTAACCCGCGCCCATATTTTGGAGGGATTGATAGCATCAAAATCGTTATTTTCTATGGCTGATTTGAGAGGATCGATCTGAAAGGGATCGAAGATTTCCTCTAGGGTTTTACCGATAATTTCTCCCGGAGAAATTCCCAATAAACTGCGGCTATTACTGCTAGTTTGGCTGACTTTTAGCTCCGGTTCGCTGAGAACTAAAAGCACCCCATGCGGTTGAACTCGGTTATAGAGATGGATCGGTTCCCGTTCGATCGAAGTTGGGTTAATTGTCTCGGTTAGAACTTCCATGTGTATTTCTCCCAGAGGATTTTTGCCAAGTTGAAAACTCTTTGTTTATTAAAACTGTTTCTTCTCACTTTCAGGGAGCGATCAAGAATAAATTTACTTATCTTAATCCTAGGCCATCAAAAGTAATAAAACTTTAATTAATCAGTTATCTATCGATCGAGCAGTTCTGTTCAGTTCCCTTTATTATAATCAGTTTTTCTCTGAGAATCTATGGTAATTTGTTAAGAATTAAGAGTTAATATTACAAGGGACAGATAATTCTTAATAAAAATATACAGTAGTCAAGGGGTTTCAGACCCAAAAATTTCCAGGAACGCACGCTAAAAAAGTAGGCGATATCGCACTGTAATTATACAATTGATAAGCAAGAACAAATTAAAGAGATAAATTAGTAAACTTGCTCGTGTTTGCCAATATCAACTATAACAATTAAAGTTTCTCCTGAATCAGTATCTTGACGAAAAGTAAAAATAATACGGCAATCGTAACTAACAAAATATGACCAATAACCTTCTAATCTACCTGTCAGCTTATGAGATTTTAAAGAAGGGGTGAAGGGATTATCTTCTAACAAATGTAGAACCTCTGATACCTTGCTTTGTAGTTGAGGATTTTTGCTGATTAAGCGTTGAAAAACTCTTTTAAAGCTTTTGTCAGCAACTAATTTCATTCTTCTTCATCCTCTAACAAATAAGTCATTATCTCTTCAGCGCTGCCTTTTTTTGCTGTTCCCATTGCTAAAGATTTTAAGGTTTCTTCGCCATTTTTAGCCATCTCCTCCCGGCGTTTCTCAATGCGTCTTTTACGAATTAGCTCAAACAAATAATCTTGGTCTTCAATGGATAGACTCTCCACCGATTCGATCAGATATTGAAAAAATGCGATACTCATAACAGTGGGAGCATCTCACTTACGCGATGAGTAATTATACTTAGCCTAAAAGCCACTCTTAATCGTGTCTTGGAACGAAATAGAGGCTTTTAAAGACCGCGTACATGGAGAATTAAAACAAGAA
>SFBI01000151.1 GCA_007095845.1 Microcystis aeruginosa Ma_MB_S_20031200_S102 | reverse complement strand
CGGCGACTGTTCGAGTTTTGTCAGGGACATTATGGTGGTGACCCTTGCTACGAAGCGGTCTTTTCCGACCAAGGTTGGGACGGTCTACCACCTCTCTCAATATACAAGGTTGGGTTGAGCGAAACAATACTGGGTCGAAAATGGCTCAATTCGATTGTTTAAGCGAAACCCAACCACCCCAAAGGTTACTAAGTACCTAAGCAAAATTAATTACACATATCTAACCACCTCTTGCCTCCTGCCTCTTGCCTTTTGCCTATCTTGACTAGGAAATTAATTTTGCACGACTACTTACTGAAATTGACTCACCGAGAGCGTTAAAAACTTCTAAAATTGCTCCCATTTCGCCATTGCTAGGATGGGGGATTAAATCCACTAAGAATAACAGAATTATATAATTTGCAATTCATCCTGTTTAAGATTTTGAATCGATTCAATCTTGGAAACTTCTACAGCGATAACTGTATAGGCTTTTCCCTGATTATTTAACACTTCTAAAACATAGCCATCCTCTTGGCCTTCGGGTCGAGGACAATAATCCACGATAATCGCGTGAGTGCCACGAGACAAATTAGATTCTGGCAAATCTTCGGTTAATTGAACTTCGGAAAACATATCAAATTTCATAGTCTAACTCTTTTAATCTGGTAATAAAGTCACAAATCTTGTTTCTTTCGTAAGTGAGTCGATAATCCAATAAGTAGAGACTCGTAAGTTTATCCCGTTCACCCCTTGTAAAAGTCCTTTAATTTCATAAATATCACCGAACTTTGTTTGTTTATTTAAGTTGGCCTCGTTGAGAAGAATACGTCTTAAATCTTGTTCTAATACCTGCCAGTTGTCTAAATTATATCCCGCTTGTGCCAGAAAGCCTGATTTATCATCTTTGGGTTGTAAAACTAGCAAATACTGGGTTAATTTAGCTGGTGGGATTGTCGCGTTGGGATTTAAATAAGGCATTTATATTGTAATTTAGCCAATTTCTTTATAGACTTCTATAAAATAGATTTTACAGTATATGCGGGCAGTATTGCCATGTTTTTTCTTTGTCTAGGATTTGATCATTTTCAACTTCTTCGATGAGTTTTCCTAGTCCGTAATCCTCTAGGATTTCTTCGATTTTTTCAAATTCAGCAATGGGAATCTGAACGGCAATCGGCTTTTGATCCTTGTCTAATACATAGCTTTTGTTAATTTCTAGCATTTGGTTTTCCCTCCGATACAATTCTTAAAAATTGGCTGTTACCTTTATATGTTACATTTTACAAGTCTCGACGCGAGAGAAGAGACATCGTTTTTCGCCAAATACAAATAAGGGAGGTGTCCTAGGGGTGAAAAAAGGTCAAAAGTAACATCCCTGTAGTATATCCAGTTATTATTCACTCGCCAGCCTACTCTATCTCCGAAAGCGTTCCAGATTTTCTCATCATACTCCCGCGTCCCACCGAGTTTGCGGTAGATTTTCGCCTGTACGGAAAAACCAAAGCGACCGCCACTATATTTAACCCATAATTGGTCAATGGTTCGCAAATCCTCGCAGGGAAAATAATCGATATCCTCTTCCCGTAGCCATCCTTCTGACCTTCCATTGGCTACCTGTAGCATCACTCTTACGGTTTCCTCGTCCGCTTGCTTCCATTGCTGTTGTTTTAATAAATCTTCTAATTCATCGAGAAGTTTTTTCTGCATTTGAGCATTAGTAATAAATATGTTTACAGTTCCATGTTAACAGATAAAAGTCGCGGACAGGATGCAGGTGATGGGTTACGCTTCGATATACTCGCAATAGGTGGCTGGTTGTGGAATTGGTAGCCCTTCCTCTTGTCATCCATCCAGATGAAATTGAATCGCTTCTTTCATATTTTCTGTGATTTCCTCTAGGGTTTTACCGGTAGTAACACAACCGGGTAAGTCAGGAACATAAGCAGAATAGTTATTTTCAGCTTTTTCGATAATAATCGCATAACACACGATTTCTATTCCTCAATTATTTGATTTAATTTTTCCTTGAAAATCGTTTCTATTTCTTTATAGGACATCGTTTGAGGTGCGGGTTCATCGAATTGGAAGTTTACGAACACGCACAGAGTCATCGCTGATAGTAATTGCCGCACCTTCTGTCAGTTCCGTTTCCACAGTCAGTAAAACATCTAGAAGCCTTTGAGCAACTACATCAGGTCTGGCAGAAGATAACCGTAATGTAATCAAGCTAGGCAGTCCATAATTATTGAGGGCTACCAGCAGGGAAAAGTCTAAGTCTTGTGTTAAAATAACTTGACCTTCCACTCTGGCAAGTTCCAAAATCTCCGCGTCGGCAGCAGTGGCAGGTAAAAAGTCTGTAGTGCGTACTATGTCGTAGCCCTGTAACCTTAAAGCCGCAACTGTCAAAGGGGAGATATGAACATCAGCTAGTAAACGCAGACTACTCATGCCGAAGTGAAGCTAACGATATAATCGGATACGGCCCAAGCTGCATAATTAAGAGCCTGACGAATATCTTCCTCCTCTAACTCTGGATAAGCCTCTAAGACTTCCTGAATAGATAACTGACTAGCCAACAGTTTCAGAACAAATCCCACAGTGATACGCATTCCTCGAATCGTTGGCTGTCCAAGACATATTTGTGGATTAACAGTAATACGGTCTAGCTCTTTAATCACTGTGGAACTCCTGAGATAAACTCCTCTTATATTGTTACATACAGCAATGAATTGTTATCGCTTTAACTCTTGTGTCGGCAATGAATTGGCAATTAATCAGAAATTAATATAAGCAATTATTGTAGGTTGGGTTGAGCGAAACAATACTGGGTCGAAAATGGCTCAATTTGATTGTTTAAGCGAAACCCAACAACCCCAAAGGTTACTCTTTGTTGGGTTTCCTTGCGTCAACCCAACCTACGAGGCTGTTACCTTTATATGTTACATTTTACAAGTCTCTACGCGAGAGAAGAGAGTTCCAATCTCCCCAAAACAACTCAACACTAACCCACACAACCTCCCAACCCAACATCCAATACTCCTCACCCACCCTAATCCCCAAACCCCAACACCCAGGGAGGTGTCCTAGGGGTGCTTTTAGGTCAAAAGTAACATACCTGTAGTATATCCAGCTATTATTCACTCGCCAGCCTACTCTATCTCCGAAAGCGTTCCAAACTCTTTCATTATACTCCCGCGTCCCACCGAGTTCGCGGTAAATTTTCGCCTGCACGGAAAAACCAAAGCGACCGCCACTATATTTAACCCATAATTGGTCAATGGTTCGCAAATCCTCGCAGGGGAAATTATCGATATCCTCTACCCGTAGCCATCCCTCTTTTGTTCGATTGGCTACCTGTAGCATTACTGTCTTGGTTTCTGCGTCCGCTTCTTTCCATTGCTGCCGTTTTAATAAATCTTCTAAGTTCCGATAATCGATTCCTTTGGCACTTTTAAGCTGGATAGATGGGGGAGTTTGGGGAACGGAAATAACGGGATTAACGGGTTTTTGAATAGTTGTCTGGGGTATAGAGACTGATGTTTTTATCTGCAAAGCTTGCAACACTTCCGAAGCGGATTGATAGCGTTTTTTCGTGCCAAACTCGATTAATTTATCCAGAATATTCCCTGAATCATTACTAACAGGATTATTAACTAACCACTGTCGCCATACCCATTCATGTTCCCCCCCATCGAATAAATCAAAGGGAGATATTCCAGTTAATAAATAAAGGCAAGTTACACCCAAACTATACAAATCACTGGCATTAACTGCCTTGCCATTACCCTGTTCTGGGGCAATATATTCAGCAGAACCGATAATTGTTCCCGTCATGGAACGATTTAAAGGACTGACAAATTTTGCCGCCCCAAAGTCCACTAAAATCAATTTATTATCGCTTTTTCTACGAATAATATTTTCGGGTTTAATGTCGCGATGAATTACTTGTTTACTATGAATAAATTCTAGAATCGGTAAAATCTCTGACAAAAGATGTTTAATTTTTGCTTCGTTAAATACTCCTTCCTCTTTTAATTCTTGTTCGAGATTTTGTCCTTCGATATATTCCTGCACGAGATATTGTCGCCCGTCATTACCGGTAAAATAGGCGTAAAGTTCGGGGATTTGTGGGTATCTTCCCAAACTGTCTAAACGAATCGCTTCTTCTTTAAATAATTCTGCTGCTTTTTGTAAAGTTCCTGTTCCCTGCGCTGACGGGAAAAATTGTTTAATCACACAATAGGGTTTTGAGGGTTTATCCTCATCTATGGCTTGAAATGTCTTACCAAAACCCCCTTGACCGATTAATTTTAGCGCTCGATAACGTTCTCTGAGTTATGACAGAATTTATCCGTGGGGGTGTTTTTGTGCGAACAATCGGGATTGAGACAGAGACTCATAGCAATTATTGTAGGTTGGGTTGACGCAAGGAAACCCAACAAAGAGTAACCTTTGGGGTGGTTGGGTTTCAAGCCATTTTCGACCCAGTATTGTTTCGCTCAACCCAACCTACGAGGCTCTATCTTATGACAGAATTTATCCGTGGGGGTGTTTTTGTGCGAACAATCGGGATTGAGACAGAGACTCATGGCCGTTTGACAAGTATGGGAAGATAAGCCCTATTATACAAAAAGAAAACAAGCTAGGGCGACTCTAGTGGGTAAATTTTCTCTGATAATTGGTTAAAAATATCGATAAAAATAGGTGAGTTAGCAAAGCGTAACCCACCCGATATCTATTTGCGGTTTTAAACCGTTTCTACCAAGGGACGGGTTAACTTATCCAACTGTTGGGTTAACAGACTCAGGAATAAACCCACATCGGTGACGATACCGACGGATTCTACGGAACCTCGATCGCTTAATTTTGTCACCACGGCCGGGTTAATATCAACACAGACCATTTTTACCCCCGCCGGTGTCATATTGCCCACACCGATGGAATGGAGCATACTAGAGAGCATGAGAATCATGTCTGCACCTTGAATTAAGCGGGAATATTCTTCCTGTGCTTTAATTAAATCCATCTCCGTATCTGGAAGCGGACCATCATCGCGAATTGAACCGGCCAAACTGAAGGGGATATTATTCTTGACGCATTCATACATTACGCCTTTTGTCAATACCCCGGCCGATACAGCTTTGGCGATGCTGCCGTGGCGACGGATGAGGTTGATAATCTTGAGGTGGTGACGATGGCCACCGCGCACCGGGATGCCTTTCTGCATATCTACCCCTAAAGAAGTACCCATGATCGCCTGTTCCATGTCGTGAACTGCGATCGCATTTCCCCCCAGTAAAGCGTGAACGTAACCATCGCGGATTAAACGGGAGAGATGTTGCGCTCCTCCAGTGTGAATGACCACCGGACCTGCCGTTACTACCACTTTACCGCCCTGGTCGCGAATTTGGCGCATTTCCCAGGCAATCTGCTCCACGGTTAACTCGACTCGGCGCTCGCTGGAAACCCCCGCACCCATAAAGGTAAATTCCTGGGTGCTGTTGCGTTGTTCCCTGGATTCCGCCTGTCGGATAGTACGGATGCCCTCAACTCCCACCATAACGCGATCGCCAGCTGTTAAATCCCGTAGCAGAGTACATTTTGCCGTTTTGCCTTCTGGACTTTCAGTGACGACGATGGCTGCATCCATGCGTTGATTTTCCACCCGCACCCATTCACAGCTAACCCGCACTTCCGTGGGATAGATGGTGCTGACATAAAAATCATCGGGAGCGACCCCATCTTGTGCCACCACTGCGGTATTGACATCACAGATTTCTTGGGGACGAGCGGCCGCACCGAGGTCGATCAATTGTACCATGATCTCCTCCATTACCTCGTGAGAGGGTGCAGAAACGCGCACTTCGGCCGAGGAGGTACTTTGGCGCTCAATCCCCAAAGTGAAGTTTAAAACCTTGAAACTGCCGCCATTTCCTACCACAACATCGAGAGCTTTATTCATAATTCCCGCGTCGAGCAGATGACCTTCTAACTGGAGAATGCGACTTTCAATGGTGACATTTGCGTGATGGTCTGGAATTAAGGGTTCGGTGGTACGCAGGGTTAAACATTTGGCCGCTCCTCCTGCTTTTAAGAACTCCGTTAGGGGAGTTTGTACCACTTCAAAGCCTTTTGCTGCTAACTTAGATTGTAAATCGTCACTAATTTTATTCATGACGATTACTTGACCGATATTCACAGCATTACAAGCAAAGTTAACCGCATCGGCTTCTTCAACGATAATGCGTTTTTCTTCGGGAATTTTTAACTCAATTAACCGATTAGAATAGGCATCAAAAGCATCGGGATAGTAGAGTAGATAACCGCCACTAAGGGGACAAAAACAGGTATCAAGGTGATAGAAACGTTCATCGATTAAACGTAGGGATAAAACCTCAATATCGAGCCATTTAGCGATTAAAGGGTGGGAATCTAACTCAGTTCTGAAGCCATATCCTGCCCATAACCAACGTCCTTCCCGATCTAATAATGCGTCTCCTGCACCTTCAAAGGGTAAATCTTTGGGCAGTTCATGAACTGTAAAACCGTTATCTTCAAACCACTGTTTAAAATAGGGTTCTTCTCCCTGTCTTTCTTTGTGTAAAAAGCGACTGAGAACGACTATTTTTTCCAGAACTAAACCTGCATTAGCGGTAAAAACCATGTCGGGCCAGCCTTTTTCTGGTGGGACTAAATCCACAAGCGCCCGATCTTTGAGAATATGATAAAGCTGCTGCCATTGTTGCCTAGCTTTTTCCTGGGAAGATTTGTGAATGTTGCCCTCCATCCAGGGATTAATCACATAATCCACATCGTAATGATCGGGAGAACACATCAAAAAGCGAATAGTTTCAGTCATATTTTTTGACAATGAATATTCAGTATAAGTAGTCTGGAGATAAGTTTAGACCAATCTTCCATTATACTCTACTTTGCCCCGAAATGTCACTAGGCCTAAGATTAGGACAATTCCCGCTCTACAAGCTAAAAACAGCCTGATTCTAGCCGATAACTGACGGCTAGAAGCTTAAATCATTGTAAATCCTGATGTTTAAATAACCCCATAAATTTTGGTTTGCGTCCGTGTTCCTTAATTAAACTTTCCCGATAAGTTTGCCATTCTTCCCGTCTTCCCGACATATAAAAGGCATTACGAGCTTTTTTCAGCCATTTAATCGCTTCTTCGTAGCGATCTGCCTTTTTTTCGTCGAGCATCTTTTCCGCAGGAGGACGCGCGTGATCAATCACCCAGTTAGGATCGACGGTAGCAGCCGCATCCATTATCCGCCAAATTAGGTGAGACTGCACATAGGAATTATCAGAAACGACTTTTATTGCATCTCTAACTAAATTTTCGTGGAGAAATATATCGATTTTAGCCTCTGTGGAACGTCCACCGCTAAACTCGCGCAAGTAATCTAACAAATCTAATTTTAAATCGGGCCAATCTTCCCCCGCTAAAGACTCAATTTTTTGGTAATGGGAGAAGGAAGGTTGGTCTTGAAATGCCTTAATTCTAGCAGCCAAAGCTATATCTATATCCCCTAAAGATTCTGCTAGTTCACTTGTCCAGAGAGCTAATTTATAATGATAATTCCCAGGGAAATTTAGACCACCCTTGGCAATTATGAGAGCGGATTCTGGTGCGGATTCATCCCGTAAAGCTTTGGCAAAAAAGAAGGCTTCATCGTTTTTAGTTATCATGTTTTTTGATGCTGCCATCGCTTCCTCAATGCGATCAAGATAGACTAACTTAGTTAGGTATTCTACCACTTGTCCTGAAGCGAAAGCTAGATTCAAATACTCCTGATCTTTTTCCTGTTGCTCGAAAATTTCTAAGCGAATAGAAGTTAATATTTGGGCATAATCGGGGATATTCCCTGACCACATTTCTGAAAAATTAGCCGATTCTCCCCGTAAAATCTTCTCTAAAACTGGATCGTCCCATCCCTGTTGTAAGGCTGCTAAACTCATCTCAAAATCGGCACTCCATTCATGCTGCCATTGCTCGATCTTTTCCCTTAAATCTTGCTTTTCTTGGGGATTAAATTCTTTACTTAAAATTGCCGCAGTTAAAACTCGATCGATTCTAGCACTTAAATCATCATTAACAGCACCGTAATCTTCTAAATTATCCCATTCCTCGATACAGGCGCTAATAATTGCTTCTAAAATAGCGATCGCATTATCTGGTTCTCCCTTTTGATAATAATCTTTGGCCTCATCCACTAGGGCATAAATTTCATTAGAAATTGGATCTTCTTCGTAGTAATCTTCTTCGATCGCTCGCAGGGATTGCCGCAGTTCATTACGGACAGTATTACGATAAGCTTTGACATTAACAGTTATCTTCCCTCCCGCTTTATTAACTGGGGTAGCTGGCAATAAAAATTTATCAATTGTCTCGATAACTTCTGGGTGTTTAGTCACTAAATGATTAAGTAATTTTCTTAATTTACTTTCATCGATCGGTGTCAACAACTCCTCTAAAGATGCTTTTTTGATAATTAATTCTGGTTGACGATAACAGGTTAATAAAACCGCCACAATATGCTTACACCAACCCTCGTAATCGTAGGGACAGGAACAGGAGACATTCTCAAGATTTTCTTGGTTAAAATCTATGGCAACTCGATAGGGTTTAACCTCACTACCACTCACCAAAGCTTGTAGATTTTGCCCCCGTTGCCAAAGAGAAATAACTGCACCCCTATCGTAATAATATTGACCGCGCTGATAGGAAGCATTGGTGCTATTTTGCCGGATAATTTTTTCATTGATAGGAGGAATAGTCATAGTCAGAAAAGGAGAGGATTGGGTGATAGAATCTTGTCTGTGGCCAGAAAACTGCCAGTAGCGAGGCGGACCACTGCATCAGCAACCGAGTTAACTTATCTTCAGTTTAGCCTAAATGTGCTATAGTGAAGACACTATGGAAATTAAAAATATTCCTCTGTCCCAAATTCGTCGTCCTTTACCGCGACAAACCGATCCCGAAAAAGTTAATCAGTTGATGCAATCGATCGCTGAGGAGGGATTACGAGAACCGATCGATGTTTTGGAGGTGGATGGTAACTACTACGGTTTTTCCGGTTGCCATCGCTTTGCCGCTCATCAGCGTCTCGGTAAAGACACAATTCTCTGTCGAGTTAGTCGCGCTCCTAAATCCGTTTTAGCTAAACACATCGCTTAAGCTGAGAAGTCCCATGAATGAGTCCTTATATAAATATCATCGGCAAAAATTAGAGCAGTTAATGGCAGAAATTGGCTGCAAAAATCTGGAAGAATTGAGTCAGTTATCGGGTCTATCTTCTTGGCAATTGCAGAGAGTTTGCCATGGTTTAATCGACAAATTATCCTCTGAATCTTTGGTGAAGTTAGCTAAGGGGCTGCAGCTGCCAGTTAGCGATCTTCTCGCTCATTTTCAAATTCCGACGATCAAGACAGAGGATTATTCAGGGGAATTAAAAATTCTCGAACAAGAGTATCAAAATTTACAGCAAAAATTAGACAAGCAAAAAGACGAATTAGCCGCAGAATTTCAACGTCAAAGTATCGAAGCGATCGAATCTTGGTTAGTGCAATGGCCTACGGCCGAGGCCGTTGCCCGCAAAAATCCTGACCTAGCAGCGGTGAAAATCCTCTCTTTAGTTAAACCGATTATGCAGTTACTAGAGCGCTGGGGAGTGCAACCAATTCACAGCGTCGGTGATCATGTTAGTTATGATCCGCAAATCCATCAATTGATCGATGGTCAAGCAGAAATCGGTACACCTGTTCTAGTGCGTTATCGGGGCTATCGTCATGGGGAAAAACTACTTTATCGTGCTAAAGTAAGTTTAATTAAAGTAGAAATGCCAGAAATTCAACCAGTAGAAACAGAAAATGTCACCGATTAAAGTGATAATTCTTGCAGAGCTTTAGTGCTGTGAAAAATTAATTCCCCCGTAGTCCGCTTTTATCGAAAAAATCGAGTCTCAAACCTCGCATTAAGACGAAAAGTTTAAAGTTTTTGGAGCGGGACATAAACCGCCATTACAAAACTAATGGCGGTTTAATAAACGCCCTCTGAACGGTTAAAATAATATCATAAGTAATTCGGAGAAAAAAATATGTCAACGCCCTAAGATGACTGTTTTGACCACATTTTTGAAAACATGAAAGCAACGATCCGAATAGGTTTATCCGCTCATGCGTGTGTCGATTTCACAAATGATAATGTTAGTCGTCATCCTATACCTAGTTGTGTATAGTAGATTGTTAATATACACATTATATAGAGTTTGCTGAATAAATGTGAGATGTAAGCAAGGTAGAGATTTTGTGGCTTTTCTTACAAAACAGGTGCAAGATTGTGAGAGAATCGTCGTTCAAAACCTTGCGTCTTTATCGGCCCGCGTCCTGTAGGGGCGAAGCATTCGGACAATAACCTATCGGTGAAACTGTAGATTTTCTATCCGAATGCTTCGCCCGTACTTTTTGCCGCATACCCTATTTAGGAGAAAACTGCTCGATTCAATAATTTGAGCTAAAACCCAACATTTTATAGTCATTTCAAATAAGTGTGAGACGAGGGAAAAATAAGGTAAAATAAAGAGAAACGAGCAATCCATACAGAAAAATGTCTTATAGCCTAGACTTGAGAAAAAAAGTGATCGATT
>SFBI01000150.1 GCA_007095845.1 Microcystis aeruginosa Ma_MB_S_20031200_S102 | reverse complement strand
ACGTTCTCCTTGTAACTGCCCTCGATTCCACATTCTCCAAGCAGTGTCATAACTGATCCCTTTTTTCTTAGCATAATCTGATAGTTTCATGTGAACTGCAATGTAAACTTGTACTAACCATATTAGCAGTTGTTTGCAGTCATTTGCATATATTTTTTTACAAAACTTTACAATACTAAATCCGTTGGGCATAGGCTACTTATAAGGACAGGTA
Source organism: Microcystis aeruginosa Ma_MB_S_20031200_S102 (assembly GCA_007095845.1). Taxonomy (GTDB): domain Bacteria; phylum Cyanobacteriota; class Cyanobacteriia; order Cyanobacteriales; family Microcystaceae; genus Microcystis; species Microcystis aeruginosa_D. The sequence goes on along the minus strand of SFBI01000150.1, from coordinate 3,882 downwards.
AAAAACAACAGTCCCCAGCTGCGAGCGCAGCGTTCGACAAAAGCTCACACCGAAGTCCTAACGGCAAAAGGGGGAATAAATAATCAGTTTTTAATAACAAGATTTAGTATGACTTTAGTGGTAGGAGAAAAACTGGTAAAAGGCTTTAAATTTTCCTTAAGCTTTGTTAAGGTAGCCGGAAGAGGGGGTTAGAGTGGGAAGTGATGGAATTTTGGGCATATTTTCCTATGACGCTGACTGAATTTGGATTATTAGCGGGTTTACTTGTCCCCGGTATCCTACTCTCGATTTTAGTGATGGTGAGTTTTGCCAAAGGGGGTTAAAAACTGATAGAGACACCGATGAAAGTGTCTCTATCTTTTTGGGGTGAGGATTAATCTATTTTTGGTTTTTTGCCTAATTTAATTGATTCTGTAGCTAACAAAATTGATTCTAAATGATGGCGCTTCTCCACTTGACCGAGGAAATAACCTGTCATCATCGCTGAAGCGAGAAGATTCGCCAAATTCTCGCGGTCTGTGGTAATTTGTACCGCAAAATCCTCTGAGGGCAACATTCCTACCAATCCCTTGACGTTTTGCGAGATAATATCTTTAATTTCGCTACTGACCGATTGGGCTATTCTCTCAAGGGTTTCAGGATGCTGCTGCTGGAGATACTGCATCAGACAGTTATCATTTTGTTCTTCGGTTTCCCAGGGAAAAAAATCAGGATTAAAAGTCATCAGAACTCCCACGCTGTAGTGGTTATTGGATCTAGGTTAACAAATCGCTCTTCTTGATTGCCTGAAGTTCCCCCCATTTTCTTCAAGTTTAGCTCAGTAATCAGAAATATTTACCCTTAATATAACCTCTATCTTCTTATTCCTGATCGGTAGCTTCCAGAATACCCTGTTCTCTAAGATTGTCAACCTCGAAATATTGATGAAATTTATCGGTTACTTCTAACCAGTAGGATCTACCTTCATTTTGCTTGCGTTTTCTCACAAATCCTCGTTCTACCAAGTCCTGAACTTGTTGATAGGCCGTACTGCCCCGTAAATTAATTAAATCCGCTTGCAAAATCGGTTCTTTTATTGCGATCGCTGCTAAAGTGCGGAGAGTTCCCGTGCCCAATTCGGCCGGAATCAGGTCTTCGATCAAATTCTGATAAGCTGACCGCAATTGTAAACTATAACCGAGGGGGGTTTCCACCACTTCCAAGGCACTATCCCGGTGGGCATAATCGGACATTAATTCGATCATAGCATCTGCCACCGTCAAGCGATCGCTGTTGGTTAACGTCACCATCTCGGTTAACGGGACAGGCTGCCCTTTTAGGTAAAGTATCGCTTCTAGACGGGTAGCTAGTCTAATCTCTTGGTGGGCTTCCGCGCTCAATCTCGACTACCTAAGTTTAGACACTAAGCTAATATTCTACTAGAAGACGAACGAGAAAATTATGGAAACTTTTTGGAGTCAGGTTTTAGACTTTTGTTATCAGGCTACCGGCCAGGTGGGCGATCGCCTACTAGCCGATTTTGGCAAATTACAGGCCACCAATAAAGCAGACGGGACTTTAGTGACGGCTGCCGACCGTTGGTCCGATGGCGAACTGCGATCGCTAATTGCCCGCACTTTCCCGGATCATGGAGTCTTAACCGAGGAAACTACCCATATTTTCCCGGATCAAGAATGGTGTTGGGTAGTGGATCCGATCGACGGTACGACTAATTTTACTCGCGGTATTCCCATCTGGGGCATTTCCCTGGGACTTCTCTACCGGGGGACTCCCGTGTTCGGATTTGTTTATTTCCCCTGCCTGAAACAGTCCTATTACGGTTATTGGTACGGTGAGACGGGTTTAACCGGTCCAGAGGGAGCCTACCGCAACGGTCAACCGATTCACACCAGCGACGATTTTCCCAGCAAAAATCATCTGTTTAATCTCTGCGCTCGTAGTACGGATGTATTCAAAAACCCCTTTCCCTGCAAAGTGCGGATGATAGGAGTAGCTAGTTATAATCTGCTTTTGGTTGCCGATGGCACGGTTTTGGGAGGAGTGGAAGCAACCCCGAAAGTCTGGGATATTGCCGCAGTTTGGGCAATTCTACAGGCCGCAGACGGGGTATTTATCTCTTTAGGAGAAAAGATTTTTCCCTTACAGGTGGGGGAAAATTATAGTGATCGATCCTATCCCTGTTTAGCCGTAGCTCGATCGAATTTAGCACCGGTTTTCTTGCCTTTAGTCGGTTTTCTCAAGGATGTTGCTTGAATGGAGAATTGCTCAGGTTAGAATAGCTGCATTTATTGGTTTTATCTCTATTTATAGCGGTTCTCACACCTGTGTGGCACAGTTAAACCTTTGCTGATTAAGCTTTTCAACATCGATAATGTACCTCTTGCGAACAGGAAACGCTATATTTCATGAGTTTTGATACTTCCTCTCTCAGCGAACGCAACGATAAAGCCGAAGTCTATCAGCAAGTAATTATTCGCCTCGAAAATGTGTCTAAAATCTACGGCAGTGGCGAAACCATGGTTAAAGCCCTCAACAACGTCAATTTAAGCCTAAAAAAAGGGGAATATTGCGCTATTATGGGGGCTTCGGGTTCGGGAAAATCCACAGCCATGAATATTATCGGCTGTCTTGATCGTCCCACCTCGGGGTCTTATTATCTAGAAAATCTCGACGTTTCCACGCTGCCGGATGGGGATTTAGCTCAGATTCGCAATCGTAAAATCGGCTTTGTTTTCCAGCAATTCCATCTTTTACCCCAGATGAGTGCGCTAGAAAATGTCATGTTACCGATGATTTATGCTGGGGTTCCTCCCCAAGAAAGAAAGGAAAGAGCGATCGCTGCTTTAACAAAGGTAAAATTGGATAATCGACTGCACAATAAACCCAATCAATTATCGGGGGGACAACAGCAGCGCGTCGCTATTGCTAGGGCAATTGTCAATCAACCCATATTATTACTTGCCGATGAACCGACGGGGGCGCTAGACTCGAAAACTACCCAAGAGGTGATGGCTATTTTCTCGGAATTGAATAACAGTGGCATTACTATCGTCATGGTAACTCACGAGGCCGATGTGGCGCGTAATTCCTGGCGCATTATCTGGTTTAAGGATGGTGAAGTGGTTTATCCTAATCTCGCACCGACGGATTTACATGAGGTGATTGGGTAGGGTGGGGATTTTTCGGTTCTTCGTTACTTAGTATGATTCGATAGGGGGGCATAAATCGACTAAATCCTTATCTGGCAAGAGACTTCATTGATTAGTTCACTCTAGAGCAAAAACAATTGACAAAAATCGCTAAATGCCTTTCTATATAAGGGTTCCATCCCTTATAATCCCCGTCCATTGCATAACACAAACCGAAAGGCCAAGAAAAGGACAACTTCCTAATTAGGGTTAGCTGAATAAATCTAAAAACCTTGTTGAGTAAAACTTTTAGACTTTTGGAAAATCAAAAAGTGCCAGCCCTTGCAGTGATCGGGAGGGAAATTTAGGCACTTTTTCCCTGAAAATGTAGGTATTGACCCCATTAATACTAAATCCGTTGAGTACAGGTTAGTTATGAGGAGAGGCAAAAGGCAAAGGGGAATAAATAATCAGTTTTTAATAACCGGATTTAGTATTAATCCTATTTTATGGCACTAATATCAGATTTTAACAGGTCAAAAGCCTTATTTTAAAAGGGTTTTACCATTATTCAGCCAGCCCTACTTAAACAATATTTAGTGACTTTCTCTCTTTCCCCCCTTTTTAGCCCAGACGTTGCTCAAAATGTTTGTGTACTTTTGTTAAAAAGAAAAAGTTTTCTTGACAAAAAAAATAACTTGTGCTAGGAGATAAATCTCTAACTTGGCAAAAATTCCCCAGACTAGAAGCCGAT
>SFBI01000015.1 GCA_007095845.1 Microcystis aeruginosa Ma_MB_S_20031200_S102 | reverse complement strand
ACAACGAATGGGGTGGTCGAGGGAATCAACAATAAACTTAAACTAATAAAACGGAGAGGCTATGGCTTTAGAAACTTTCGGAATTTTTGGGTTAGAAGTATGTTGTCTTGGCATCTTGTCTGTTGATTTAGCATAAACGGTAACGAAGAGCCTGTAAAGCAAAGCAAAGGATTAAGCCTCCATCACTACTACCGAATCACCACCAACAACAATAAATAAGCCCAGTGCGAGGGTAGCTAAACTTTTGAGAAATTGTCGGAGACTTTCTTTTCTGGTCCAAAGTATGTGAGCGAAAATTAAAGTGATTGCCAGCGCGACGGGAAGACCTTGCATTTTTGCGTAGGGCATCATTCCGATAACTGCACCAGAGATAAAAACCATGCGATCGCTAAACTCGCGGGTGTAAACGTAGCAGGTCATCCAAAGAGCAGCACTTAAAATAGCGATCGGGAAATGTTCGCTGCTATAGCGAACGAAATTACTATGGAGTGCCAAAGAGAAAAATAAAACAACTGGGATAGTCGCAATACGGGCGACTCGATTATCGTATAAATATTTAAGCGAGTAATAGAAAAAGATAACGGACAGAATTACTAAAAATAAGCCGATAACTCGAGCGCTGGCGTAATCGATGCGAATATTCAATAGTTTAGGAATAGTCAGGGGTATAATATTCAGCGGACCCGATGTACCAGTATCAACTGATCGCCAGAAAGACGGATCCTTAACCAGTGTCATCGCAGCGGTAATGAATTGATTTTCATCCGAATTAATAGAGGGAGCGAGTAAAACTGGCCAACGACCAGCGAGAATCGCTAACCCCGTCCACGCTAAAAAAACAGGTTCCGAGAAAACCCGTAAGACAAATCTACTAACCTTCGACTCGTTGAAGATTGTAGGAGAAAGCGCTAGAACGACAAATATGAATAATACAACAATCAGACTTATCCTATATAGATTAGCTAATCCAGATAGGTTTTCTATTGCATTTAATAAAGATAAGCGTAAGTCAAAATTTTCCATGGTGAATCGGGGCGTTGGTTCGACAGTTATAGATTAATAAAAGTTGATTCTTTCACGTTCGACAACTAAAGGCCTTTTTAAAATTCTCATGTGCATTAATCCGATATATTCCCCAATAATGCCGATAAAAAATAGTTGCACAGAAGCGAGTAAAAATAGTCCGACCATGATTGGTGCAGTTCCTAAGGGAAAATAATCCCAGAACAACAATTTGGCGATTAAATAACCTAACGCCACTAGCAGACTCAAGAGGGACAAAGCAAAGCCTAACATGGTCGCCAGTCTGAGGGGAACTTGGGAGTGACTGGTAATACCCAGCATCGCCTCGCTATAGTATCGATAGAAGTTGTAACTACTAATACCCCGTTTTCGCCGTTGTTGTTGATACTCAAAAGAGAAACTTTCAAAACCCAACTCTTCAATGAGTCCCCTAAAATAGGGATAGGGATCGTTAATCTCTCGTAGAACATCGATGACTTTGCGATCATATAACCCGAAACCTGTAAAATTTCTAGTAACTTTTATATCCGAAAGATTATCCATTAAAGAATAAAAAATTTGTCTAGCAAAATAGAAAAAAGCTCCTTCTTTCATCGGAGCTTTAACCGCTTTAACAACTTTATAGCCTTCTTCCCACTTCTTGACAAATTCTAGGATTAATTCGGGAGGGTCTTGCAGATCTGCCACAATAGGAATAACCGCATCTCCGTAACACTGAAGAATACCATGGTAACTGGAACGAGCTGGACCGAAATTTCTGGCATTAACGATGACTTTTACACCAGGGTCTTTTTGAGCAATTTTTTTTAATTCATCTACAGTTTTATCTTGGGAAGCGTTATCGATAAAAAGATGTTCATACTCATAGTTAGGTAACTGATTAAATACTTCTTTAACTCGCAGGTAAAGGTCTTCAATATTTCCTTCTTCATTATAACAAGGAGTCATTACAGTAATTTTTTTCATTGTTGTGATCCTTCTCTAAAAACAAATAGTTTCATTAAAATAAAAGAGATGACAGCTAAAGGAAAAACTAAGATAGCACCAGCGATTAACATTTTAGTTTTTTGCTCGATGCCAATATCAATAGCATCAACAATTCTCAGGGCCTCAACGTTCAACAAGAAAGTCACCACATAAACTAAGACAAAACGAAACATCAATTTGTTGTTTTTGCTACCAAAAACCAGTCTTCCTGTGGTTTGAAAGTTAAATAAAACTCCGATAATAGTAGCCAGCAAGACAGCGTACTTGTAATTTAGTCCTATCAGTATAAGACTACCATATAAAAAATAACCAAACAGGGTATTTATTGCGCCAACTAGCAAGAAACGAACAAATTTATATTTTTTAATCAGGTTAACCAATTTAGTCTTTTTGATCATATACATTACTTACAAGTGAATCATCCATCGATAATAAGATTCTGTCCAGGGACGTAGGTATTTTCTAATCATTAATTCTCCACTGGTGGAATTAATAAATTGCTCAAGAGTTCTTCCCTATCTAAGAAAGGAGCCATATCCTCTAGGGGGGATGAAACCATTCTGCCATCAGGTAGTTGTCTTGAACTCAATTTAGGCTCAAATAACTGTTGAGTATCTAACATGATTTCACACACCACTGGACCAGGTTGCTCAAGTACCTCCATCAGTTGAGACTGAAAATCAGGAGAATTAATTCTTGTCGCAGGAATGCCATAAGCTTCAGCAACTTTAACAATATCAGGAAAGGACACGCCACTCTGAGAGCTTTCTCCAACTAACTTGCCAAAAAAGTTAATCTGGGTTGCTCTAATCGATAGATAGCCACCATTATTAAGAACAAAGATTTTGATGGGAAGTTGATGGTGGACGACGGTTTGGAGTTCTTGGATATTCATCTGAAGACTACCATCTCCAGCAAAACAGATAACCCGTTTGCCTTGTTGAGCGATGGCTGCCCCCACGGCAGCTGGCAAATCGTACCCCATTGAGGCGCTGCCGGAGTTAGAAAACAATTTTTGTCCTTTTTGGATAATTGCTGACTGAAAAGTAACAACACAGGCCATCCCATCACCACAGACAATCACATCATCCTTATCTAAACACTTAAATAAGGTGTTCATCAAATGATAGGGATTAATAGCATTTTCTTGGGACTGATGTTTTTGGGGTAAAAAGATCGGATAACGTTGAACTCTTTCTTGGCACCAAGCCAACCAATCAGAATGAATTTCGGGGTCGAAATTATCTTCATCCAATTGGCGGTTTAATTCTTCCAGAAAAACTTTTACATCACAATGAATTGGCAGGTCAGGTTTAACTGTCGGTTTGTCTAATTCTGTTTGATCAGCATCCACTTGAATCTTAAAAGCACAGCGAGCAAAAGACTGCCAATTGTAACTGACTTGACGAATATTTAGACGGCTCCCAAGAATCAGTACAGTTTCTGCATTTTGAACGGTAAAATTGCCAGGGCGATCACCAATTGTACCCGGACGACCACAATACAAAGGATTATCAGAGGCGACTATATCATGAGTCCAAGCCGTAGTAACTGGGATTCCCAACCTTTGGATAACTTTATCAAAAATTTCAACAGCACCGCCAATTCGCACACCGCTGCCTGCCATAATCACAGGTCTGGGAGAGTTTTTCAGCCGACTAATTACCTCACGGCATTGTTGTTGAATCAACCGTAAATCCCATAGTTCTCCATCCTCTGAGGGGTCGTAACCTTGTAATTGACTTTCATCGATTTTACTCCCCTGTACGTCAATGGGAACATCAATCCAGCAAGGGCCCGGACGACCGGAAACAGCTAAATGTAGAGCTTTTTCTAAATGGAATCGAATCGATTGGGGATCATTAATCAGAACAGCATACTTCGTAATTCCTTTAACCATGCTAACAATATCTGCTTCCTGATCCCCCAGTTGTCTCAACCGAGGCAGGTTGTAGGTTGCTAGGCAGGTTTCTCGCTTTACCTGTCCCGATACTATTAGCATAGGAATAGAATCTGTCCAAGCCCCAAAAACTCCATTTAAGGCATTAATACCCCCTGGTCCAGTGGTGACATTAATACACCCGATCTTGCCAGTAACCCTAGCATAAGCTTCTGCTGCCATGGCACAGGCTTGTTCATGGTGACAACAAATATAACTCAAGCCTTGGCAGCGCCCGATGGCATCGTTGAGGTGCATGGCACCGCCACCTGTCACTAAGAAAATATGATGAACGCCATGATTGACAAGGGTTTGGGCGATATAATCGGCAACTCTAATCATTGTTTTGATGCCATAAATCCAGTTGATTATGATTATTATGACTCTATTGAGTCTATTTAGCAATTTTATAAATTATCCTTGACAAGGATGGTAATCTGGTGTACCTTGAGCAACAATCCCCGTTTGAACTGCGCGACGAACAAACACTAGAATCTTTTTACCCTGTTACACTAGGTAGTTGGGTAGGACTGGCTTTATTTCCCTGATGTGGTAACTTATGTCTTCTTCTTTATTAATCGAATTAGAAAATTTACTCAAAAAACCAATTGCTTCTATAAGAGATTATGAAGGTTCTCTTTTCGAGCAATTGCTCGAAAAATCTCAAGGACAGATTGTGTTGTTTGGTGCTGGCAACTTAGGCAAAAAGTGTCTTGCTGGTTTGCGGAGTGTTGGCATAGAACCAGTGGCTTTTGCTGATAATAATGTCGCTTTGTGGGGGACAAAGATTGAAGAGGTTGAGGTTCTTTCTCCTGAAACTGTGATGAAAAAATATGGTGATAATGTCTTATTCCTAGTGGCTATTTGGAGCATAGGAAGAGACCGCAGTTTTATCACAATTAGAAATCAATTACAAAAAATAGGGTTTCTCAATGTCGCTTCTTTTATTGCTCTTTTCTGGCGGTATAATCAGTTTTTTTTACCTTACTATTTCATCGATTTGCCTCACAAAATTTATGAGCAAGCCGAGGATGTCATCGCCGCTTTTATGATTCTACAAAATGACTACTCAAAAGAACAATATCTTAATCAATTAAAATGTAGAATATTATTAGATTTTGACGGCTTGTCAGCTTACAAAGAGATCACTTATTTCCCTCGTTTTTTGTTATCTGTAATCAACCAAGAAGTGTTTATTGATTGTGGTGCTTTTGATGGGGATACCGTTCAATCTCTAGCGGCTATCAATGCGGGTACTATAGAAAAAGTAATTTGTTTTGAACCCGATCCTCAGAATGTTGTAAAGCTCCAGCATTCTTTATCTAATTTAGATAGCACAATTCGAGATAGAATAATTATTTATCAAAATGCAGTAGGTAAGCAACGAGAAAAGCTAAGATTTTCAGCAACAGGTTCGGGTGCATCTGCAATTTCCAGCAAAGGAACTTTAGAAATAGAAGCAATTTCTCTTGATGAAGTTTTAGCTAATGAAGCACCAACGTTTATTAAAATGGATATTGAGGGGGCGGAAATAGATGCAATTATGGGGGCAAGAGAGATCATCAAGAATCATTCCCCAATTTTGGCAATTTCAGTTTATCACCAACAGGATCATTTATGGCGAATTCCCTTATTAATCAAGAGTATGTGCCAAGATTATTCTTTCTTTCTTGAACCCCATCTGCACGATGGTCAAGATGTCATTTTTTATGCTATTCCTAATTCTCGCTTTACCCAACCTTAACCAATACATTAGACACTTAACGGCCTATGACTTCCGACTTATTAGTTGATCTTAAAAACCTTCTAGCAAAGCCCATTGATGCCGTCATCAATTATGAAACCTCTGTTTTTGGCGGGTTGTTAGAAAAATCTCAAGGACAAGTTGTTTTATTTGGCTCTGGCAACTTAGGCAAAAAGTGTCTTAATGGTTTACGGAAGATTGGTATAGAACCAGTGGCTTTTGCTGATAATAATGTGGCTATCTGGAATACAAAAATTGGGGGAGTTGAGGTTCTTTCCCCTGAAATTGCTGCTCAAAAATATGGTCAAAATGCTTTATTCCTTATTACCGTTTTTAATCGAGAGAATAGCCTGACTTTGATTCAGAGGCAATTACATCAATTAGGGTGTCAAAATGTTGCCCCGTGTGCCGTATTTTTTTGGTGCTATCCCCAAGAATTTTTGCCTCATTTTTATCTTGACTTACCTCACAAAATTTATGAACAAGCGGGGGATGTTATCGCAGCTTTTGATCTTTGGCAAGATACAGAATCTAAGCGGGAATATTTGAAGCAGATTAAGTGGCGAATTTTACTAGAATCTGATGGTTTATTTTCATCCCAGGAAATACAATATTTCCCGACTTTCTTAAAGCCTCTTTTAAAAAAAGAAGTTTTTGTAGATTGTGGAACTTTTGATGGTGATACCCTGAAGACATTTATTGACCTTAAGGGAGCTTCAATTGAGAAAATAATTTGTTTTGAACCCGATCCAATTAATGTAACAAAGTTAAAAGGATATCTTTCTAATTTAGATAATCAGCTTCAAGACAAGGTGATAATTTACCAAAATGCTACAGGTAAAGAACGAGAAAAACTGAGATTTTTAGCGTTTGGTTCAGAAGGATCGGCAATTTCCAGTCAAGGAAACTTAGAAGTAGATTCAATTCCCCTTGATGAAATCATAGCTGATGAAGCACCCACATTTATCAAGATGGATATTGAAGGAGCAGAAATCGATACTATTCTGGGAGCAAGTCACATAATTGAGAAATATACTCCTATCTTGGCTATTTCAACTTATCATTTACAGGATCATTTATGGAGACTTCCCTTATTGGTAAATAGTATATGCAGTGATTACTCTTATTTTCTTATACCTCATGGTGAGAATGGTCTAGAGTCAGTTTTTTATGCTATTCCCAATTCTCGCTTTACCAGCGAAGCCTAATTGCCGTTAATTTGAGGAGAAACTCAATTCAATGTCGTCTAACTCTGTAGAGATGCCTGATCCCGTTTCTGAAATGCTCATCCCCACCCTAAACTTGATGGGGTTTATGACTGCTTGGATAGATCCTTATACCGAAGCTTTCGTCAAGTTTGCTCCCTTGGCTCCCAAAGCTTGTCTTGATATCGGGGCAGCTTACGGGATCGCAAGTTTAGCGGCTTTAGCAACAGGTGCGGAGGTGATTGCCTGTGATCCAGACTGGCGGCATCTAGAAATTTGTCTTCAAAAAACACCTTCTGACCAAAAAAATCGCCTTAGATTGTTACAAGGCTCTTTACCCGATCAGATTAATCTGGAGCAGGAAAGTTTGGGAGCCATCCTCTGCTCAAGAGTCCTACACTTTTTAACTGGGGCAGAAATTGAAGAATCAGTCCGTAATATGTCCCGTTGGCTTTGTTCTGGGGGTCGAGTTTATTTGATTGCCGATACTCCCTATAATAGATTTTTAAAATCATTTTTACCTATCTATGAAGAAAGAAAGCATCGGGGCGATTTTTGGCCGGGACAAATTGATAACTTCCCCCAATTTATGCCCACAGAACTGGCTCCCAATTTGCCCAACTTTTTTCATACTCTAGATCCAGATATATTAGCGCGTGTCTGTACCCAGATGGGTCTTATAGTTGAGAGAAAAGGGTTCATTTCCCGTATCGATTACTTACCTGATGCTCAAGATGATGGTCGGGAGGGAGTTGGCATTATTGCCTATAAACCTTAAAACTGATATGAAAATCCAAAACATATTCTTTGATCTAGATGGTACATTGATTAATTCGTCAAGGGGAATTAAATATTCTCTAACAAAGGCGTTGTCATCTGTACTTCCAGACTTTGCTCTAGATCGGATTTCTACAAGCTTAATTGGCCCCCCTGTAGCCGAAATGTTCAAACAGATGATCGGCAATGCTGATCCAGATCTGATTGATGATTTAACCCGGGAGTTTCGCAAAAGCTACGATAGTGAAGGTTGGGAAAAAACCGATATCTATGAAGGGGTTGTAGAAACTCTTTGCCAATTGGCGGACTTGAATATTACAATGTTTATTGTTACTAACAAGCCTAGCCACCCAACCTTTAAGATTTTAGATCATCTCCAGATGCTACATTTTTTTGCCGATGTTGTATCTCCAGATACGGGAACTCATCCCTATGCCTCTAAATCAGCAATTTGTCAACATATCTTGACAAAGTATCAAATCAATCAACAATCTGCTATCTTGGTGGGAGATTCTCGTGATGATGCTCAGGCAGCTAAATCCTGTGGACTTAGTTTCATTGCTGCTACCTATGGCTATGGAAAAGTACACGAATCGGAAACTTCCGAGCAGTTATATAAAATTTGTAGTTTTCCCGAATTGATAAGTCTAATCAAGCATTAGCTTTTCATGCAAGGGAATAATAAAGTCTAATTTTAAGGAGGATTATCCAATGTCTGTTAACCGCGATATTTTTGACGAACTCTTTGTTTTAGAACTTGCCAATAATCATTGGGGTAGTTTAGAGAGAGGATTAAAAATTATCACTGACTTCTCTAGAATTGTTAGGTTTAATAGTGTCAGAGCATCGATCAAGCTTCAATTCAGAGATGTGGACAATTTCATTCATCGAGATTTTCGGGACAGGACTGATATTCGCTATATCAAGAAAACTCTCGATACAAAAATGACAGAAGATGATTACGCAACTCTAGTGAAAGCAGTACGTCAAGGTGGATGTATTCCGATGGCGACTCCTTTTGATGAAAAGTCTGTTAATCTTTGTGTCGAACTGGGGATCCCCATTATTAAAATCGCTAGTTCAGATCTCAACGACTGGTTTTTAATTGAGAAAATTGCCGATACTCGCAAACCGGTAATTGTGTCAACGGGAGGTTCTTCTCTCAAGGATATAGATGATTTAGTCATCTTCTTTGAAAATCGTAATGTTCCTTTGGCTATTAACCATTGTGTTTCTCTCTACCCTTCCGAAGATTCTGAGCTAGAGATGAATCAAATCGATTATTTAAAAAATCGCTACCCCAATCATGTCATTGGTTTTTCAACCCATGAATATACTGATTGGACATCCTCAATGCTGATAGCCTACGCTAAGGGTGCGAGAACTTTTGAAAGGCATATCGATATTGAGATGGATGGAGTCCCTGTCTCTCCTTACTGTTCCTTACCCGAACAAGTCGATATTTGGTTTAAAGCTTTTCAAAAAGCGAAGGAAATGTGTGGCGCACCGGGTTCTCAAAAAAGAATGCCCCCTGAAAGAGAAATTAAGTATCTTGATGCGCTGGTTCGAGGGGTTTATGCTAAAAGGGATTTGCCAGAAGGTTACATTCTCAACCATGACCGCCTCAATGAGGATCTATACTTGGCAGTTCCTCTCCAGAAAGGACAGATTTCTTGCCGGGAGTTAATGTCAGGAGAAATATTAACTAGAGCTTGCAACAAGGATGAACCTATTATGATTGACTCCATTGATAGCCCTTATTCAACTAACGATAATCTCAGAAAGATTATCTATCAACGGGGTATTTAATTTTGAGGGAAAGGTGAACTAATTGCTAAGTTCACCTTTGCTCATCTCAATAAAATAACCGGGTTAGGTAGCTGCATTTTTTGGATAGCATTGTAAATAGCTTCTTGAGATAAAATTGAGGTTACAATAATCGGCTGTCTCATCTCTCTTAATTGAATTTGATGAGGTGATAGCACCGTAACTCCTGAAATAACACTACCTTGATTAATGGGATTTCCATCAACAAAAGCAACTATATTGGCTTTTGCCAGTGAAGTTTCGGCCAGTAGTTTCATGGCTAATTGTCCCGTTCCCCAAACAATAACATCGGCAGCATCCTCTAACACTGACTGTAATTTAATATCTATATCAGTCATAATTTTTTTGGAGCTTTCAATATAAAGCAGTATTCTTTCTTTGAGCATTTTATCAGGATAAATTACCAATTCCGATGAATTAGACTCTTGCTTCTGCCAAAAGCTATAAATGGCTGGATAAGACATCCCCGGAGAGACATCAAAAACTTTTTCTCCGATTAACTTATTGATCAATCCAAATTGAATTAATAAATTTGATAAATGGGGGTGATAAAAATGATTAATATGTTCAGTATTAAAATCTTGAAAAGGTGCAAAAACATGATCAACATATCCCGAGGCATTGGGAACTTCTACATATAGATATCCCCCTACTTTTATCAATTGTTCTATTAATTTTACAGAAAATTTCAGATCCTGTATATGCTCTAACACATGAGAAAGAATGACAATATCAAAATCTCCTAAATCTTGAGGAGGCGTAAAAATAGAACCAGCATAAGCTTCTATTCCGTAAAGCTGTTTTGTATTTTCAACACAAGCAGGAGATGGATCTAAACCACATAAATTGTTATATCCTAGTTTTTTAAGATAGCCTAATAAACCACCATTGGCACAGCCAATATCTAAAATGCGAACGCTCTTATCCGGTAAAAATTCAGCAATACATTCAGCCGTTTTTTGAAGTCGTGCGGCATCATAGGTAGATTCCCCTCCTCCCGTGGCGGTTTTTTTGTCCTCGTATTTGGATAATTTGGCGTAAAAAATATCGTAATCTTTCTGACTTACTGTTGTATCAGCATAGACAAAACCACAGCGATCACAACACAGTATATCATACCCATTTGAGAGGGGATGACCTTCAGGTAAAACGAAATTTTGTGTGTGAAGAATTTCCCCATTTTCTTCTTGACAAATTGGACAATTTCGCAGGGATTTTTTCTGATTCATGATGTAAATCCTAAAATTTTGATGAATTATAACTAGCCGTTCGGATAATTGATTCCCTTAAGGGAATCAAGGGTTTAAGTTGTAACTCAGAAAACGCTCGTCTTACTGAAGGAACATAACGTTCAGCAGGTTTACCCGGGATAGGTTCTTTAGCTATAACTACCTCAACTTTTGATGCAAATGTACTAGCAACAACTTCCGCTAGTTCAGCGATAGTCAAATCCTCATCCGAACCGACATTGTAAGGGTAGCATGATTTTCCCTTAAACAAAATTGTCCACAGCCAAATCGCCAAATCTGCCGCATAGAGGTAAGAACGATAAGGAGTACCATCCCCCTGAATGAGAATCGGCCCCCCCGTCATACCATCTCGAATGAAATTACCAATAGCAAAATGGACATCCAGTGGCAAATAGGGACCGACAAAGGCAAAGCAGCGAGCAATTTTAGTTTCTAATCCCTGTTGTTTAGCATAGAGGGTACAGAGCATTTCTGCTACCCGTTTTCCCTCTGCATAAGCATAACCCGGATTAGTTAAATCAGGAGAGCCTAAGTAGTCTTCGGAAACATGGGTTATCTCAGGGGGTTGTTTGCCATAAACGGCACCGGAACTGGTTAATAAGAACTTTTTAGCCTGACAAAATTTAGCAAATTCTAAAGTATGCCTTGTTCCCTCAATAATCGTATCAAACATTAGTAAGGGATCTTCTTGATTAAGCTTGGCACTCGCTTCAGTGGCACCATGAATAATATAAGAAAACTCCCCTTCAGGAAACTGAAATGACCTAACATCACCGCTATGGAATTGAATAGCGGGATGATTGGCTAAATGAGGAGCTTTTTGCCTAAAACTATCAGGATTTCTGGTTAAAACCACTGCCGATGCTTTTAAGTCTAGCTGATCATTGGCCCAAATAAAACTTTCTAATAACCAACAGCCAAAAAAGCCTGTACCTCCAGTAATAAATATCCGCTGTCCCCGCAATTCTTCCCAGAGGTCTTTAGTGTGGGCTAGAATGTGATTTAAGTCATTTGTTAGGTTAGGTTGCATCTTCAGCCAATCCATTTCATAGAAAAAGACAAATCCACACAAACATCAAAAGCAATAAATTTTCAGATTCACTCTATCCAATGGGATAAGAAAAGGGTAACTTAAAAAAGAGATAACAAACAAGTCCATTATATTGTCTAATTGACGAGATTGACTAAAATTTCTGATTGTAAAAAACATCCAAAAAAATAAAAATGTTCCCAAAAATGCGAACAATGCAAATTTACCTACTCTAACATCTTCTCCGTTAATCCTAGAAATACCGCAATCCAGAAGATATCTTCTATGATTTTATCAGCATTTGACAAGTCTCCTACAAGGTTTCTGGTTCAACGCCTAATTCTCTTAATTTTTCAACTAATTTTTGCCGTAACATTCGCTCCTGTTCGAGTTGATATTCAGTTTGTACGACTCGTTCACTCCCCCATAATAACAGATTGCCCGACTTGTCCCACCAACGTAACCAATAAGCTGTCACTTCAGCTTTTTTTCCTTGCCAGACTCCCAAAAATAAGTTAATCTCTGCTATCCAATAACGATTGTTTTCATCAGGTTTTTGTTGTTCATA
>SFBI01000149.1 GCA_007095845.1 Microcystis aeruginosa Ma_MB_S_20031200_S102 | reverse complement strand
CTTAATTGATGAGTTCGCTCTAGATGAAAAACAATTGACAAAAATCGCCAAATGCCTTTCTATATAAGGGTTCTATCCCTTATAACCCCCGTCCATTGCATAAGACAAACCGAAGAGCCGAATGTAAAAATATATACAAGTATATGAAGATGTGGGGAATGTCGGCAAAAATTACGGAATTGATTGTGTCCCTGTTGAGGAGAAGTCTATAGGAAACTCAAAACCTCTAGGGGTGCAGAGTTTGAGTTCAGGACAGGGAAAAACTATCATGAAAAAACCAGAAAAACAGCGCCGCAGACGCGGGGTTATCCTCACCTCCAAGGGACTAGAAAAATTACTTACTGCTAAACAAGAAGCGGAATATCGGGATAATCGTGGTCATCGTTTCACCCTAGAAGTCCTCAGCGAGAAAACTCTTTTAGGGGTAGATACTCTGATGAAGGTATTTGCTTGTGAATCGGGAGTGGATAAACAAACCCTAAAACATTGTTTTCAAGCTTTTAATTTAACTCTAGAAAATGGCGATTATTATCGTCCTAACTTACCAGAAACTGATACTATTAATCCTCAATTATTGCCTGAGTTACCAGAGGGACAAGTCCCCCTCGATTCCCCCTTTTATGTTAACAGAAATAACCTAGAACATACTTGTTATCAAGAGGTATTGCGCGGGGGTAGTCTGATCCGGATTAATGCGGCCAGAAAAATGGGAAAAACTTCCCTGATAACCAGAATTATTAATCATGCACAACAACAGCAGTACCATACACTTTATTTCAGTTTTCGGTTAGCAGAAAGCTCAATTTTTCAAGACTTAAATCACTGGCTGCGTTGGCTTTGTGTTAGTATTAGTCGCCAGTTAGATTTAGATAATCATTTCCCAGAGGATTGGGATGAATTCTTAGGTGGTAAAATTAACTGTAAAATCTATCTAGAAAAGCATATTCTCCCCCATCTCGATCGCCCTTTAGTGATTGCCTTTGATGATCTTGAATATCTTTTATCCTATCCACAGCTAAGGGAAGAATTTTTTAGTATTCTGCACCTCTGGCACGAGGAAGGCAAAAACAAACCCCTCTGGCAAAAATTACGTTTAATTGTTGCCTATTCCCCTGCACAGGAGCTTGATAAAAACTCAGATACCTATCAATCTCCTTTTAGTCTTGGTTTACCGATCGAATTGCCTAATTTTACCAGCACACAAGTACGAGAATTAAGCCAAAGACAGGGATTAGATCAGAATTTTAACTCCGAAAAATTACGGATATTTCTAGGAGGTAATCCCTATTTAATTCGTCTTGCTTGTTATCATATTGCTCGAAATGATTGTACCTTAGACAGCATTTTGGCTACTTCTATCGACGAGGAAAATAATATTTTTGCAGATCATCTTAAACGTTTACTTTCGCATCTGCAATACTTAAAGGGCAATTTAGCGGCTATCTTTGCTAAGGTGGTGATGGCAGAAAAAGACATAGAAATTGATTTAATTGCCGCTTTTCACCTAGAAAGTCTCGGACTGATTCACCGACAAGGTAAGTTTTGCCGAGTGAGTTGTCCTCTCTACCGTCAATATTTTAGCGAATATTTCCGGCAACGTTCTGTTTTTTTGCCGCAAAAAACTTCTATCCTCGCCAAAAAAATTACGCTTGCTCACTTTGATACTTCCGAAAAAAGTCGCTATGCCATCTAGTTTATCGTCCGTTAGGCGCTCGACTAACACAGCCTACGATTGTTAAAGTTATCACCATCAACATCCTCAACGAAAATCAACAATGTCATTATGGTGGAATAGGCTTGTAGTTCCTGTGTTTTACGAATAAAACTTTTCGTACTCATCATGATTGCCAATCCAAAACCAGGTCACTGTATCCCCTGACAGCACTCCCAAAGCTCGATGACTCTTCGTTACACGCACTGACCAAATATCTTCGTCGCTGTCAATACACTTAAAATGTAACGATGGATGAAACGGATTCTCCACCCATAACCGATATGCTTTTCTGGCTCCGGCTTTGACTGCTGGCTTCAAGTCGCGATACTTCTGCCAAAATGAAGGCAATGTTGCGGAATTCATAGCTGCTCATAATCCATCGGCGTGGACAATCCTGCCGCAATCTCTTCTTTAGCTTTTCGAGCTGCTGCGACTAGATTATTCTTCGTCTGT
The DNA here is from genome assembly GCA_007095845.1 of Microcystis aeruginosa Ma_MB_S_20031200_S102. Classification (GTDB taxonomy): domain Bacteria; phylum Cyanobacteriota; class Cyanobacteriia; order Cyanobacteriales; family Microcystaceae; genus Microcystis; species Microcystis aeruginosa_D. Next base: position 7,404 of record SFBI01000149.1, on the reverse strand, counting down.
TTAAACGACTGATCCCATCGTTTTTCTTCTTCAATTTCTGCAATATAAGCTCGAACGTACTCTACTAACTGCTCTTGAAGCTCATCAGGCAGAGACTCAACCATCTTGATGATCGTGGTAATAGCAGGAGAGGGCATGGTATCTATTAGCGTAGTAGGTTTTCTCTATTCTACAACGTCCACCGCAAACCCAAAATGATATGATCTTTGTGTCCTCTGTGTCTGGAGTGGTTTTTATTAATGAGCCTTGCTCAAAACCAAACAATTTATAATTCAAGAGCGAGGTATTTATGGGTAAAGAAGAAGAACTACTTGAACAATGGCGAGAACTGACACCGGAAAAGCAACAAAAAGTTTTACAATTTGTTCAAACACTGAAATCTAAGTCAGAAACAACAGCACCACTTAATTAGGAGTCTAACCCATGAGCGGCCCCACCATCGAAACCGATTTAGGAAAAATCCTAGACCAGATTAATCAGAATCTTAAAGAGACCAATCAGAAGCTAGACGCGCTCCAGAAAGATGTCACAGAGATCAAGATTGTTCAAGTCAGATTCGAGGCCGAAGTCAAGGGAGATCTCAAGGCATTACAGGGAGAATTCAACACCTTACAAGGTGATCTAAAAGAAATTAAAGGCTCCCAGAAAGCCCAAATTTGGGCATTAATCACCATCTTGGCAACAGCAGTTATCGGAACTGTTATCGGCTTTATCATCACTGTTCCCCCTGTTAGCAACCCCTAGCTTCCACTGCCGGGGAACAGGCTTCTAGTTCCTGTTTGATATTCAGGTAGAATTAATGATAGAATTGGTGTGTTACGACGGATTGTTAATTTTGGTTTTTTGACCGGATTTGTAACCGACTCAGGGAGCCTACACATCTTCTCTCAATGAGATCATCAATTTTTTTAGGTACTTAATCAAATTCCTCCAGATGATTTATGGGTATCCTCTACTGTCTCAATCCCGAATGTTCCCATCCTCAAAATCCGACTCATTATAGCTATTGTCAAGGATGTGGCGGAAATTTAAGCCAAACTAGCCAATCCTATTCTTTTCATAGCCGTTATGTCATTGTCGGAGTTTTAGGCGAAGGCGCATTCGGTAGAACTTATAAAGCCGAAGACTTGAATTTTAATCGCAAACCCCGGGTTATTAAAAAGTTTATCGCTCAAATGCAGGGAGCGGCTCTGGAGAAGTCTAAGGAGTTATTTCAAAGAGAAGCGGAAAAATTAGACGAATTAAAACACGAACAAATTCCCACCGTTTATGACTACTTTTCTGAAGGGAACTCCCTCTATTTAGTGCAGGAGTTTATTGAAGGAGAAACCCTGCTTCAAGAATATCAAAGACAAGGAAAGTTTAGTGAACAGAAAATCCAGCAAATATTACGGGAATTATTACCAGTCCTTGTCTATCTCCATTCTAAAGGATTGATCCATCGTGACATCAAACCGGATAATCTGATGCGTCGTCGGACTGATGGGAAATTGATGTTAATTGATTTTGGGGGAATTAAAGAACAAACCTCCCAAATGGGGACGGGTTTATATACTCCCGGTTATGCTGCTTATGAACATATGATGGGCTGGGCGATCGCATCTAGTGATTTATATAGTTTAGCCGCTACCTGTGTCCGTTTATTAACGGGATGTTTACCCCAAAGTAACAGTAATTCCTTTGATCCGATCTATGATGTGGGTAAGAGGCGATGGTTATGGCAATCGGTATTAAAATCTCAAAAAAGATCAATTAGTGATTTTTTGGCAAATCTCTTGAACAAGATGCTAGAAGATAAGTCTAGTAAGCGCTATCAATCAGCTTCGGAAGTTCTGACATTGTTGAATAATCCTCCCTCAAGTGTAACTGTAGTACAACCTATTACCGCTTCACCTCCTGCTAAGAGAATAATTAATACTACAACTCCACTGACAAACTTTACAGAAAGACTACCCAATAGAATAACACTGGAAATGGTGAGCTTACTAGCAGGTCAATTTCTCATGGGATCTCCTGACAATGATCCCGATGCTGAAAGTTGGGAAAAGCATCAACACCTAGTTAAAGTAAACAGTTTTGCGATTGGTAAATATCCAATTACTCAGGCGCAATATGAAGCAGTAATGGGAACCAATCCCTCTAATTTTGTAAACAATCCGCAAAATCCGGTAGAAAAGGTTAGTTGGAACGACGCTCAAGCTTTTTGTCAAAAATTGAGTCAAATAACAGGTAAAACTTATCGCCTACCGACAGAAGCGGAATGGGAATATGCTTGTCGTGCGGGGACAACTACTCGCTATTATTTTGGTGATGATGCTAATCAGTTAGGGGATTATGCTTGGTATCGGAAAAATTCTCAGGGTACAACTCATCCTGTGGGACAGAAAAAGCCCAATGCTTGGGGATTGTATGACATGAGTGGCAATGTTTGGGAGTGGTGCGAAGATAATTGGCATAATAGCTATAAAAATGCGCCAAGTGATGGAAGTGCTTGGCTAATAAATGATAATAATCGTCACATAATACGTGGTGGCTCTTGGTTCGTCATTCCCAGGAATTGCCGTTCTGCGTATCGCAGCACCTACGATAACCGCAGCAGCGACTACGGGTTTCGGGTTGTGTGCGGTGCTGGGAGGACTCTGTAACCCTTTTCCCCTTTTTTTCCCTTTTTACCCTTTTTTACTTTTTTCAATTTTTCCCGCCGTTAGTAGCTTGTAGGGTGTGTTAGGCGCGTATTTAAAGGAGATTTGTTAATAATTAAACTATGATCGCGCCGTAACGCACCATCTTAAGAAAATTGGTGCGTTACGCTATCACTAACGCACCCTACAAGAGCCGCTGGTCGATTTTTTTTGAAAAAATTGAGGTAGCTTGTAGGGTGTGTTAGGCGCGTATTTAAAGGAGATTTGTTAATAATTAAGCTATGATCGCGCCGTAACGCACCATCTTAAGAAAATTGGTGTGTTACGCTATCACTAACGCACCCTACAAGAGCCGCTGTTAATCGGTTGATCGCAATTTAATTGATGCCCGTAATATGTTGTAAAATCGTATCTAATTTTTGGTTAATCTCATCACGAAACTCTTCAAAATTCGATTGAAGCCGATCAACTTTATCTTCAAGATGATCAATTTCCTCATAGATCCGATCAAAACTCCGGTTTAGCTCTCTTCCTGTCACTTGGGTATCTTCCAGACGCTCTAGGCGCCGATTAAGACTCCTCAATTGACGCTCCACTTCATAATTTTTATCGTTCGGTTCCTGAGCTTGTGCCATAGGGAAAATCGTTGAATGAGAATATCTTAACTCAATTATATGTTAACCATTGACTAAATAAAGGATTCTACTTCTCTTAAATCAGCTTGTAGGGTGCGTGTTTGCGCGTATTTAAAGGAAATTTGTTAATAATTAAATTATGATCGTGCCGTAACGCACCATCTTAAGAAAATTGGTGCGTTATGCTATTACTAACGCACCCTACAAGAGCCGCTACTGTGTCTGGAGTGGTTTTTATTATGATTATTTAACTGCTATCGAATATCCCCCCGTAGCAATCTCTCCCTAGTAACAGGTTTCTAGTTCTTGTTTGATATTCAGGCAGAATGAATGATATAATTGGTGCATGGGGTGTGGCTCTTTCGTGCAAAAGCTTGTAACCTGTAAAATATAACAATCTCAGGTCTTTTGTCAAGTCTAATTTTAGGGGGTTTGCTCACGGAAAGATCAGCTTTTGGGGAACTCGATACTTAACGATGTTGATGTCTATTATTGCGGAATTTCTAAGTTTAATTTAGGGGATAAACAAGGGGTGATCGCATAATTCTTTTCAACGAGGTTATGAGCTATCCAGCAATTCGATACCCATAACCATCACCTGATTGCATTTATTGATTTTTCATCGCATACTATTTCAAAAGAAATGTGCCAAAGACAAAAATCATCTTTTATCAAGAAGCAGAAGGCATCTCACCTGTTGTTGAGTGGCTTCAGAAATTACTCAAAACTGATAAAAAAGGATTTGCCAAATGTATAACCAAAATCGAACAACTTGCCGCACAAGGTCATGAACTGCGCCGTCCTGCTGCTGATTATCTCAGAAATGAGATCTGGGAGCTTAGAGCCAAACAGGGAACCATACAATATCGAATCCTCTATTTTTATCATGGTCAAAATATAGCAATTATTGGTCATGCTCTTATCAAAAAAACTTCCGCCGTTCCCTCACAAGACATCGAGAGAATTATCCAAAGAAAAGCACAATTTAAACAAAATCCAGAACTTCATACTTATCAAGGAGAAATAAACAATGCCTAAAACCACAGATGCCGTAAAAATCATTCACCAAATGATTGCAGACGATCCCACAATCAAAGAACAAATTGCCCTAGAATCCCTCAACTCAGAAATCGCACAATTGATTTATGACGCTCGTATGAATGCTGGATTAACTCAACAACAACTAGCCGACCTAATCCATGTTGAGCAATCCGTTATTGAAGATCTAGAAGACGCTGACTATCAAGACAATCCCCTAATAATGCTACAAAAAATTGCCACTGCCCTTAATCAACGAGTCAAAATGAGCCTTGTTAGTAGCTTGTAGGGTGCGTGTTTGCGCGTATTTAAAGGAGATTTGTTAATAATTAAACTATGATCGCGCCGTAACGCACCATCTTAAGAAAATTGGTGTGTTATGCTATCACTAACGCACCCGACAAGAGCCGCTACTGTGTCCTCTGTGGTTTTTATTATGATTATTTAACTGTTACCGAATATCCCCCCGTAGCAATCTCTCCCTAGTAACAGGTTTCTAGTTACTGTTTGATATTCAGGCAGAATGAATGATATAATTGGTGCGTGGGGCGTGGCTCTCTCTTGCAAAAGCTTTTAACCTGTAGAATATAACGATCTCAGGTTTTTTGTCAAACTTAGTCTTGAGGATTTTTATAACAAATTTATGAGCTTTTTATTTGTATTTGTCACATTTTTTTGAAAAAATGGTAGATAAACAACTGAAAACTGTTATCTGGATTGGAGCATCAAAAAAGGAGCTATTAGAATTTCCTGAAGAGGTTGTTGATGAAGTTGGCTACATTCTTTATCGTGTTCAGAATAATCAAAATCATCCTAATGTCAAAGTCCAGCAATGCTCTAAAGTTGATAAATATCAATCTAACAAAAACTCAAAGCTTTACTATACAAGCTTTACAAGCATAAGTTGTTAATAGTTTTACATGACAGGTTCGGTAGAGCCAAAGGGGTTTAATGGTGTTTTTGAAATAGTCAGCGATTATCAAACCGATACCTATAGAACAGTTTATGCTCTTAAACTAAGCAATGCTATTTTTATTCTCCATGCCTTTAAGAAAAAATCAAAATCAGGGATTAAAACACCAAAACAAAATATTGATCTAATCAAAGAACGCCTGAAAAAAGCACAGGAGATTGCCAAAGAGCAACAATAAATACCAAAAAGGGGATAAATGATTATGACAGAATATACTATTAGTTCAGGAAACATTTTTGAAGACTTAGGCTTTGCTAATGCTGAAGAAAAACTCGCTAAAGTCAAGCTGGCTTCAGTGATTTATGATCTGATTACTGAAAAAGGATTAAACCAGCAGGAGGTCAGTCAAATTTTGGGAATTGACGAGGCTAAAATTTCTAACTTAAAAAATGGCAGATTGCAAAAATTTTCTCTTGAGCAGATGTTTAGCTTTCTAGTAGCATTAGGTCAGAATATAGAAATCTTAGTCACTCCCCAAGCTGTAGCAAACTCTAGTGTAAGTATCCAGGTTATGTATCGAAATAAATCCTAATCTAAGTGCGATCACCGATCTCGTAAAGTGTGTTAATATTAATGTAACGCACCAGCCAACTTTAAATAAAGGACTAACCGTAATGTCATCAATTATTACCGAAGAAAAAACCAAAGAAATCCTAACCGAAATCCTCATTGAAATGATGCAAAACAAACGAGAACTATTTTATGAAATTGTTATCGAAGCTCTGGAAGATATTGGTTTAGCTAATGCTATTACGGAAGGATTAAATGGTGAATTTGTTCCAGAAGAAGAAGTTTTTGCTATTCTCAATGGAGAAGTTGAATGAAAATTCAATTTGTAGCCAAATTCTCCAAAGACTTAAGAAAAATTAAAGATCAAAAACTATTATCTGAGATAAAAACTGTTGTCAATGAATGCAAATTAGCTCAAACACTGGATGATATAAAAAACCTCAAAAAGACACTGAAGAACTGATGCAAAAATATAGAGATTTGCCAATGGATTTAGCCGACGCATCTTTGGTTATTTTAGCAGAAGAATTAGGTTCAGGTCAAATTCTTTCCGTTGATTATCGAGATTTTAATACCTATCGTTGGAAAAATACGGAGCCATTTCAAAATCTTTTTTAAGAACAAATGTAATCTGGAACAGGTTTCTAGTTCCTGTTTGCTATTCAGGCAGAATGAATGATATAATTGGTGCGTGGGGTGTGGGGGTTGGTTATCCTTCTCTCAAAGCTTGTAACCTGTAGAATATAACGATCTCAGGTCTTTTATCAAGTCTAATTTTAGGGGTTTTGCTCACGGAAACATCTGCTTTTGGGGAACTCGATACTTGACACCTCGCTTTATCAATAAACAATAATTTGAGAAAATGAACCAAAAAACTTACCAACTAACCTTAAACTTTGACCAGATTTTAGATTTGGTTAAACAACTCCCAGAAAGTGACAAAATACAACTCAGTAAAGAACTCGAAAAAGAAACTTTAAATCACAAATTAACCCAACTTTTAGAAACCTTTAAAACCGATGAGCTTTCCCTAGAGACAATTACCGAAGAAGTGGAGGAAGTTAGGGCTGAAATTTATGGACAACAAGCCACCGATTAAAGTTATTATTGATACTAACCTTTGGATTAGCTTTCTAATTGGTAAACAGTTAGCCAGTTTAAAATATCTACTAATTGAAACAACTCTTGTGCCGATTTTTTCTCCACAGCTACTTAATGAAATTAACCTTGTTACCAAAAGACCAAAATTACAAAAGCATTTTCCCGAAAGTAAAGTTCAAGAGTTACTTGAATTTTTAAGCATAATTGGGTTATCTATTGAGACTAAATCAAAAATTAATATCTGTAGAGACACTAAAGATAACTACCTTTTAGCCTTAGCCAAAGATAGTCAAGCTGACTTTTTAATTACAGGCGATCAAGATTTATTAATTTTGCAACAATTTGGAATAACTAAAATTGTTACTTATCAACAATTTTTGGTAATCTGTAGCGACTGTCTTGATTGTCAAGGGGTAACTCAAAAAACAATCAAGGAGTTGCTGTCGAACCTAAAATCTCAAGCCAGAAAAAAGCGCAGCAAAAACTAAGTCGCTCAGGTTAAACC
>SFBI01000148.1 GCA_007095845.1 Microcystis aeruginosa Ma_MB_S_20031200_S102 | reverse complement strand
CTTCCCCTTAGACTTAGCTAGTGGTGAACAGGCTCCCGTAGCTCTGATTGCTCCCGCTATCAATGGTTAATTCCTAGTCTGAACGAAAAGGCACTCCCGCAAGGGGGTGCTTTTTTGTTGTTAGAATAGAAGGTGGTTTTTTGGGTTTGAGGTTAAATTATGATTAGTTTAGAACAAGCTTTAAATACTGTTGAGCAACTATCTTTAGAACAACAGGAAATGTTATTAGAAATTTTACAAAATCGTTTACTTGATATTCGCCGTCAAGAAATTGCCAGAGATGCTAGGGAGTCAATTAATGCTTTTCATCAAGGAGAATTTAAACCTCAACCCCTAGAAATTATTCTGAGAGAATTGAGAGAAACTTTAGAATAGATATTATGAGAGAACTGGTTTTAACGCCTAAATTTAAGCGGACTTTCCGTAAGTTTGTTCTCAGAAATCCTCAACGACAGAAAGCGATTGAGAAGACATTGGCACAAATGAGGGAAGATATTTATTTTTTGAGCTTGGGAACTCATTCATTAAGAGGGGAATTATCGGGACTTAAAGCTTGTTCTTGTGGTTATGATTGTCGGATTATTTTTTCTATAAAAATTGAGCCAGACACCCAGGAGGAAGTTATCATTTTACTTGACATTGGTACTCATGATGAAGTGTATTGATAAAATAGGAAAAACTGGAAAGCGATCCTGCGGGTTTCGGCGTTGCGGTACACATATATTTATAATAAGATAAATTTGGCTCTCTTAGGTTTGGTGGGTCTAAGATACAGTCCTGGTGACGAGCGAGTGGAGCAAACCACAAAGACACAAAGGACACAAAGATTGATCGCTCCTATATAAGTTAAACTGGTCGCAACGCGCTCGCTACGCGAGATCACACAAAGAATAAGAGATCCCAGGTTTTTATCGAGAGTTAAGAGGTAAAATGATGACTTTGCAAGAAATGATCAAATCTTTTGAGAATTTATCAGAGGATGAACAAGAGTCATTGTTAGAGATTTTGTCTCAATATAGAGCTAAAGCAAGAGAAAGAGAAATTTTAGCTAATTTTAAGGAATTGAAAGAGGCGATCGCTACTGGAACGGCCAGAAGGGGAACCGTAGAAGATTTGATTGCTGATTTGAATGAGGATTAACCATGGATTTAATATGGAGTGATGGGTTTAAGCGTTCGTTTAAGAAGCTAATCAAGAAAAATCCCCAGTTAAAACCTAAAATTTTCGATGTACTTAGAAAACTGGCAGAAGACCCATTTACACTGTCTTTAAAAACCCATAAGTTAAGTGGTAATTTAGAAGGGTTATGGTCTTGTACTGTAGCTTACGATTGTCGAATTATTTTTAGTTTTTCGGAAGATGGAGAATATTTAGAAGTTATCATCTTGTTAATTGATATTGGTAGTCACGATCAGGTGTATAGAAAATAGGATATACTGGAAAGCGATCCTGCGGGTTTCTGCGTTGCGGTACACATATATTTATAATAAGATAAATTTTTTCTAATCGTTAGGATTTCTTTGAAGATAGGATTTAAACACAGGATTAATAGGAAAATAGGACGAGGTTTTCGATGGTAATTTATCCAGTAAACAGCGTCTCATTAATGACTGAATAGCTGCCCAAAATTCAGAAGTAGATAAGTCAAGATTAGCAGTTTTGGGAAATTTTTCTACCGCTTCAGTTTGATTAGCTAACCAGTGTATCACCTTTTTTTCTGTTGCGGATAAACGCTGTAAATGACATTCGATCGAATTTTCTATATCCCCTAAATAAATTTCATTGTTCATTTGTTCTAAAAATAAGGATACTTCTCCATCAAATAGTTCAATAATGGTTGAGGAGATGATATTTAACCAGTTAGGATGACCTTGATAAAGTTCCCTCAGTTCTGTCCATTTCTCCTCACTTTTTAAACCGTATTCTTTGAAGATTTCTTCAAATTCTGTTGTTAAACCTTGCAGGTATAAAGTTTTAATTTTATCGGATTTTAAGGTGACGAAATCTCTGGGAAGTTCCCAACTAATTAAAATCAAACAACTTTGATGAGATGTGGTAGCAATTTGCTGAAAAAATTTATGATAATCCTGACAGTCGCTTAAATATTTACCTGCTAATTCCCCCAGTTTAAAAATATTCTGCACATCATCAAGAATAATTAAACAACGATAGGAGCTTAGATAATCTATTATATCAGGTAAGGGGGTTGATAGAGATTGGGCGAAAAACTGTTTTAGATCATCCTTGAGAGCGATTAATTGAGGAATATTTTCCAGACTGCGATAAATAATATAATCAAATTGTGGGGCAATTTCTGAAATTAATTTAAGGGTTAAAGCTGTTTTTCCGATTCCAGTTAACCCATAAATGGTAATTAATCGAGTTTTATTATCTAGCCATTCTTTTAAGGTTGATATTTCTAACTTACGTCCACAGTTATACCTTAATTCAGGGGCTTTTGTTAGGTTAATTATTGGGTATTGATGATCATTATCTGGAAAATTTGAAGACTTTTTTAAGTTGTTTTCTGAGTAGGGATTATTTTCTCTACAGATATTTATATGGTTATTGCCGATATTATTACAATGATAGTTAACAAAGTGATAAATAGTAAGTAGTCGTGCAAAATTAATTTCCTAGTGAAGATAGGCAAGAGGCAAGAGGCAAGAGGCAAGAGCGGGGTTAGATATGTGTAATTAATTTTGCCTAGGTACTTAGATGAAGCTTTATTTTCTAAAATAGAACGAACATTAGACTTTTTTATATCTTCTTGAAAAACATCTGATAACAGTTGCCATAATTTCCATGCTTCTTTTTTTATATGGTCATAACTGCGCTGATTATCTTTGGCAATTTCTTCATAATCTTGATGTTCCCAAATACCCTGTAAGATGGATTCTTGCAACGAATCAAGATGTTTACCAGTTTTCTCTAATACCTGTTTATCTGTCCATTCTAAAAGGGTTTGAATATCCATATAAGTAATTGGTAGAACATTTGTATTTCTGGTTGAGATAAGGGAACATATTTTAGGTTTCTTGTTTTTTTATAAATATTTGCCAAATTATTTTATTTCTGACATTTAAACCTCCTGATTTGTTTCCGACTGTCACCTGTTACTTAATCGATTAATATTAATTCTAATGCTTGATTAATAATTTTATTTTTATCAACCATAGCCTCAATCTCTTCTGGTTTATATATACCCTCAAAAGCTTCTAATGATGCTTGTCTTAAAGCTGAAGAATAAGCATCATCTAAGGTTTCTTTTAATTCTTCTGGTGTTAGATAATTTCCTCCAGTTTTACGTCGTTGATTAATGCGTTGAATCTGTCGAACAGAATTAGAAATAGAGGTTTCCCATGAGCGGGTACTGCGTTTTTCTGCTTGCTGCTTAATCAGATGTAATAGAACAATAATACTAAAGATAAAAATCTTATTGAGCTTATCATCCTTACTCATTTCTGTCATTTCCTCCACCAAGATTAAGGCATCGGGAATATTGCCAGCTAGTAATAGATTTTTTAACTCTAATAATTCTTCCATTTTTTGCCTTTTTTTACTGATTAACCTCTTAATTTAGTAATTTGTCCTTTACATTAGATATTGTTAAAGTTGGAAAAACAAGCGAAAACTTTTGCCTGTTCTCTTGCCTTATTAACGAAAATTTAGCCTTGTTTCATGAGCCTTGCCCTCCTTTTTGTCACTAAATCCCACTTTATCCCACGAAAATTATTATATCAGAAAATCCAAAATGGCCACAAATTCCCACAGACAAAACCAAAGTGAACATCTAGATTGTAAGAATCACTCAGTTTTTTGGATTTTTATCAGGTTATGAACAAGATACTAGCTAATTGTATCAGCTTAGGGATCGGATTGGGTGCGATCGGGGTAACTTTCCCCGCACAAGCTGCCTCTTTTCAGGGGTTGGGGGACTTACCAGGGGGTAGTTTCCATAGCACCGCTAGAGGAGTATCAGCAGATGGGTCTGTTGTTGTTGGTAGAGGTACTAGTGCTAATGGAGTTGAGGCATTCCGCTGGACACAAGCAACGGGAATGGTGGGACTAGGGGACTTAGCGGGGGGTCTTGTCCAGAGCAATGCTTGGGGAGCATCAGCAAATGGGTCTGTTGTTGTCGGTAACAGCAGTAGTGTTAATACTGACATACAAAATAGAGAGGCATTCCGTTGGACACAAGGGGCGGGAATGGTGGGATTAGGAGACTTACCTGGGGGTATTTTCAGGAGCGACGCAAGGGGAGTATCAGGGGATGGGTCTGTTGTTGTTGGTCAAGGCGTTAGTGCTAATGGTCAGGTGGCATTCCGTTGGACTCAAGCAACGGGAATGGTGGGACTGGGGGACTTACCGGGGGGTAGTTTCAATAGCGCCGCATGGGGAGTATCAGGGGATGGGTCTGTTATTGTTGGTGACAGCAGTAGTACTAATGGTGGTGAGGCATTCCGTTGGACTCAAGCAACGGGAATGATAGGACTAGGAGATTTGTCTGGGGGTGTTTTTTCTAGCGTAGCTTTTGGAGTATCAGCTGATGGGTCTGTTGTGGTTGGTTCTGGCACAAGTGCTAATGGTTATGAGGCATTCCGTTGGACACAAGCAACGGGGATGGTCGGACTAGGGGACTTATCGGGAGGGCGTTTCGAGAGCCGTGCTTTTGGAGTATCAGCAGATGGGTCTGTAGTTGTTGGTTTAGGTAGTAGTGCTAGTAGTGCTAATAATAGTGAGGCATTCATCTGGAATAGTACCCTAGGAATGCGGAGCCTAAAAGAGGTTTTAACGAATGATTATGGTTTAAATTTAACGGGTTGGACTTTAAGCGATGCGACGGCAATTTCTGCTGATGGGTTAACAATTGTGGGTACTGGAATTAACCCTAGTGGTCAGACTGAAGCTTGGATCGCTCGTTTAGAGGCACAAAATAATCAATCTGTACCGGAGCCTAGTTCTATTTTAGGGTTAGGGCTGTTTTCTTTGGTGGGTTTTTTAATTAAGAAACGGTCATAATCTAACCTAACTTTGATGGTAAAGTAAATAAATTACCTATTTTTGGGCATTTCAATCAGTTAGCATCTAAATCATTAGATAAAAGAGCATCCTCGAAAAGGGGTGCTTTTTTGTTGTTCGGATGTATCGATCGAGCTACAATAAAAGGGAATTCTTTAGGCGAAAATATGGCTACAGGCATTGATATTAGCGAATTTATTGTGGCTAGTCCGGATATTTGTAATTCCTGTCCCCGGATTGCGGGAACTAGAATCACGATTCAAAGTTTAGTCATGGATCATAAAACGGGAATGAGTGCCGAAGCGATCGCTAAAGAGTATCCTCAATTAAGTCTGGCTCAAATTTATAGCGCTCTAGCGTATTATCACGCGAATAAAGAACAGATAGAGGCCGATATCGATGCTTACCGAGCCGATTGTGAAGACTGGGAATCCCGATATCGAGCCGGTGAATTGTAATGAGTCAAATCCGTCTCTACCTTGATGAAGATGCGGGTCAACGCTCGGTCTTGGAAGCTTTGCGGAATCTGAAGATTGATGTAATTACCACTTGGGAAGCGAAAAACATTCAGCTACCCGATCCCGATCAACTGGTTTGGGCAACCCAGCAAGGTCGGGTAATTTATACTTTTAATGTAGGCGATTTTTGTCGATTGCATAAATCCTATATGACGCGCTCGATCAGCCATACGGGAATTATTGTGGCCGCAAAACAAAGATATTCCGTGGGAGAACAGGTAAAAGCTATTGCTAATTTAATCGCTACCCGCTCTGCCGAAAATATCAAGAATCAACTCGTCTTTTTAGGGGATTATCTAGAATAGAAGGCGGTCAGTAAGGTATAGCCATTTCAATTAAAATTGAGAATATTAATCCCAGAGTTCACAAGGCTTTTGTCGGTCTAGAGTGTATCAGACTTATCTGAAATGACTATAACTAATGATTTCGTTAGTACCGGAACCTAGTTCTATTTTAGGGTTAGGCCTGTTTTCTCTGGTGGGTTTTTTAATTAAGAAATGGTCATAATATCTGGACTTCCCCGTTGACAAAAAGCCATAACCTGTGCTGTAAAAGAGATTAAAAGAATTTACGCCGCCCCGTTACTGGGTACAAATCAGGGAAACTCCCAATAAATCTAACGCTT
>SFBI01000147.1 GCA_007095845.1 Microcystis aeruginosa Ma_MB_S_20031200_S102 | reverse complement strand
CGATTACTAATTCACTACCTAAAATTTGAGGATGTTCCAGTTCCTTATTCAAATAACAGAAGTTATTTTCCTCTGAATGCTCGCCATTTTGCCTAATCATACCTTAATTCAGCAACGCCATTCAAATAACAGAAGTTATTTTCCTCTGAATGCTCGCCATTTTGCCTAATCATACCTTAATTCAGCAACGCCTATTTTTTGGAAGTCCCTAAGGGGCATCTGAAAGTTTTTAATACCCACCTACTTTTTCAGCAAACCATATCTAAGCGGGAAAAATCTGGCTCTTCGTTACTTGGTATGGTTCGATTAATTGATTAGTTCGCTCTAGATCAAAAATAATTGACAAAAATCGCTAAATGCCTTTCTATATAAGGGTTCCATCCCTTATAGTCCCCGTGCATTGCATAACACAAACCGAAGAGCCAAAAATCTCTTTTTTTGTAGTCTGTGATACTGTTTTTGGGATTGAGATCGTCTAAGGTCAAGAAAATTGCTTCTAGGGTTCCGATTTAAACTTCTTTAAATGTCAGGTCCGAGAGAAGCAAGCTAGTCTTAAATGAGCGGGTCAAAAATTTTTCCGTCTAAGCTGGCTACACGGCGGGATAAAAGCCCGGGAGACTTTAAGGATAACTGTTTTAAGGCAGTGTCTTTGAAGACTCCTGGGTTATTGTATTTTGAGGTGAAATGATGTCCGAGGAATCTACTTTTCAACCCCCGCATTTAACCGAAGCTGAACAGGCCCTAGAAAAAGAACGCCATTTGCCCCTAACCGGTTGGCAACAGGAAGTTTCCCAGGGGTTAACCTACGGTTTAGAGGCGGCCGATAGTATTCGCGATCGCAGTATTCCCACCTTTTCCAGGGGTGAGTTACCCCACTATGCGGGAATTAATACCTTTATGAAGGCTCCTTATTTGGAAGATGTGCGGAATGTGGGCAATTATGACGTGGCAATCGTGGGTGTTCCCCATGATTCGGGGACAACTTACCGACCCGGAACTCGTTTTGGTCCCCAGGGAATTCGGCGGATTTCGGCTCTTTATACGCCCTACAACTTTGAATTAGGGGTAGATTTGCGCGAACAAATTACGCTCTGTGATTTGGGGGATATTTTCACCATTCCTGCTAATAATGAAAAGTCCTTTGATCAAATCTCTAAAGGGGTTGCCCATGTCTTTAGTTCTGGTGCCTTGCCGATTATTTTAGGGGGTGATCATTCTATTGGTTTTCCGACAGTGCGCGGTATTTGTCGGCATTTAGGGGATAAAAAAGTCGGTATTATTCACTTTGATCGCCATGTGGATACTCAGGAAACAGATTTAGATGAACGGATGCACACTTGCCCCTGGTTTCATGCCACCAATATGAAAAATGCTCCCGCTAAAAATCTCGTCCAATTAGGGATTGGTGGTTGGCAAGTTCCCCGTCAAGGTGTTAAAGTTTGCCGCGAGCGGGCCACTAATATTCTGACCGTCACCGACATTGTAGAACGAGGCATTGATGCTGCCGCCGAATTTGCCTTAGAACGAGCTTTAGATGGCACGGATTGTGTTTGGATTAGTTTCGATATTGATTGCATTGATGCCGGTTTTGTCCCCGGTACAGGTTGGCCGGAACCGGGCGGTTTATTACCCCGTGAAGCCCTAGCTTTATTAGGTAAAATTATCCAAAAAGCTCCCATTTGTGGCATGGAAGTAGTGGAAGTTTCGCCCCCCTACGATATTAGTGATATGACCTCTTTGATGGCTACCCGTGTTATTTGTGATGCCATGGCTCATCTGGTGATTTCAGGTCAATTACCGCGTAAAGAAAAGCCCTATTATATTCATCCTGATGTCAATCTGGCCGTTGATGAACCTTGGCAGTAATTTTCTATGCACGAAACTGATATGACTAAGGCGTTAATTATGACAGTTCGAGATTGGTATGATAGCCAACCTGAAAAGCTCAAAATTGAACAAATTCATCTCATGGTTGGTGAATTTACCTGTGTCGAACCGGTCAGTTTACAATTTGCATTTGAAGTTCAAACTGCCAATACTTTTCTTGCTGGTGTGGAATTAGTAATTAAAAATATTCCCCTAATTGCTTATTGTCATTGCTGTCAAAAGGATTATCAACCCCAAATTGGCCAGCAATATTCCTGCCCAACTTGTCGATCGCCGATGGAGGATATTCGTTCAGGTCGAGAGTTAAAAATTGACCACATTGAATATTCTTTAGTTTCTTAAACAAAGTTAGGCGATCGCTGATGAAAGTTCGATGATCAATTATTCATTCTCAACTAAAATGCACCAAACTTTTGACGCAGCCCTAGAAATTAATCTACTTCATGCCAATCAAACAGGAGCCGATCACAACCGGGAACATTTTGACGAGTGGGGCATTACCTGTTTAAACTTGATGAGTAGTCCTGGTGCGGGTAAAACTGTATTATTGGAAAAAACCCTCGCCGCCTTAAAAGATCAATTAAAAATGGCTGTTATTGAAGGCGATATGACTACAGAACTAGATGCAGATCGCCTTAGACAATACGGAGTTCCCGTGATTGCCATTAATACAGGTCGCTCCTGTCACTTAGATTCCAAAATGGTAGCTGGTGGAATTCATCGTTTTAAAGAAGATTATAACCCCAAAGAGTTTGATTTATTGTTGGTGGAAAATGTGGGAAATTTAGTTTGTCCCGCCGAATTTGAGGTAGGGGAACACGCTAAAGTTGCTCTATTAAGTATTACGGAAGGAGAAGATAAACCCCTCAAATATCCAATTATGTTTCAAGAAGCGGATTGTCTGATTATTACTAAATTAGATTTGGCTCCTTATTTAGAGATTGATTTACAACGTTTAGAAGCAAATGTTCGTTCTATGAATCCTGATGTAACCATTATTGCTCTTTCTGCTCAAACAGGAGAAGGTTTAGAAGAGTGGTTAAATTGGCTAAAAAGCCAAGTCCATAGGCCGAAGTTTTTGAATTGTTAATCAGTAACAGTTTTTGAGATTTATTTCTGTTTTACTAGCTGTCATCTCTCAAGGCTATTACCTATGAAACGGCGCAATTTTTTCTCCTTAACTCTCGTTTTTTTTAGTAGTTTACTCCTAACCATTAGTTGTAATCAAGCTCCTCAGCAAACCCCCAATGCAAGTAGTTCTCTGAATAATACTGCCCCCATTGTCATTGGTTATAGTAATTGGGCCGGTTGGTGGCCATGGGCGATCGCTGAAGAAGAGGGATTATTTGCTAAAAATGGGGCTAATGTTCAAATGAAATGGTTTGATGGTTATCTTGAATCCTTGCAAGCTTTAGCTGCCGGACAATTAGATGGAAATAGTCAAACTCTCAACGATACCATCGCTTTTGCAGGAGATGCAGTCAATGGTCAAGTTGCTGTTTTAGTCAATGATAACTCGTCAGGAAATGATAAAATTATTGTCACAGAAGAGATTAAAACGATTCAAGATTTAAAAGGCAAAAAAGTTGCTGTTGAAGAAGGCGTTGTCGGTGATTTTCTCCTCAGTTTAGCCCTAGAAAAAGAAGGGATGAGCCGTAAAGATGTGCAAATTGTTCCCATGGAAACAGGGGCTGCTGCCGCCGCTTTTGCATCGGGAAAAGTGGATGCAGTGGCCGCTTTTCCACCCTTTTGGTCAACCGCCCTTAAACGAAAAGGTTCTAAAGAATTAATTAGTTCTAAAGCTTTTCCCGGTGCTATTCCTGATTTATTAGTTGTCAGTGCCAAATTAATCAAAGAAAAACCAGAACAGGTTCAGGCTCTTGTCAAAACCTGGTTTGATGTTCGAGAGTTTATGGCTAAAAATCCCCAAAAAGCCGATGAGATTATGGCCAAGCGTGCGGGCATTAGTCCAGAAGAATTAGCCCTATATAAAGAGGGAACGAAGTTTTTTACTTTAGAAGAAAACCTAGAAGCCTTTAGTCCAGGGAAAACCATGAAAAATATGCCCTTTGCTGCTCAAAAAATGGCTGATTTTATGATGGAAGTTGGCTTTATTAAAAAAGTACCCGATCTAACAACTATTCTAGATTCCCAATTT
Organism: Microcystis aeruginosa Ma_MB_S_20031200_S102; assembly: GCA_007095845.1. GTDB lineage: Bacteria > Cyanobacteriota > Cyanobacteriia > Cyanobacteriales > Microcystaceae > Microcystis > Microcystis aeruginosa_D. The sequence goes on along the minus strand of SFBI01000147.1, from coordinate 9,800 downwards.
GTCAAAGCCTTGGCAAATCAAGACAAAAAATCCTAATTAGTCCCTCGATCATTGGCTACAATAATTGTTTGATAACTGGGTGATATTGGCTGTCAAAATTATTCTTTTCTTTTAAAAATTCCATGACTACAACACCTAAAACGCTTCCTCAAAGCACTTTTTGGCGGATTACCGAGGATATTCCCGAATCTCTAAAGTGGATTTTAATGGTTTCCTCTATTATTTTCCCGCTTATTTTATGGTTACTAATCTCTAGTTTTGCGGGCATTGAATCCGTATTTTTGCCCTCTCCTTTAGCCGTTATTCAAGCCTTAGGAAAATTAGCAGAACAGGGCTTTTTAATTCAAGATACTGTTACCAGTTTTTTACGAGTAGTTGGGGGCTTTTTTTTGGGAGGATTGTTTGCTATTCCCCTGGGGATTTTAATGGGAACTTTTCCGAGTATTCGTAGTTTAATGGAACCGATTATTGGCGTTGTCCGTTATATGCCCGCTCCTGCTTTTATTCCGCTATTGGTTATTTATTTGGGTATTGGAGAAACGTCAAAGATAATGCTTATTTTTATCGGGACAATTTTCTTTAATACTTTGATGATTATGGATGCAGTTAAGTTCATTCCTCGGGAATTAATCGAAGTAACTTATACCCTTGGCGGAAATCGAAAACAGGTTTTATTTAAAGTGATTACTCCCTATATTATTCCTAATATTATTGATACTTTTCGCGTTAATATGGCGGCGGCGTGGAATTTGGTAGTGGTAGCGGAATTGGTAGCGGCGGATAATGGATTAGGCAAACGCATTTTATTGGCTCAGAAATTTCTGAGAACCGATGAAATTTTTGCCTGTTTAATTGTCCTTGGAATTATTGGCTTTGCTCTAGATTTAAGTTTTCGTTTGTTTTTGCATTGGACTTGTAAATGGTCAATTACTCGTTAACCTAAAAACTCAAGCACAGAGTTTATTATGTCACCCGTAAAATTATTTTAATGATAAGAGAAGGATATTAATGCACTTAGAAATTACTCAACTCAATAAAATTTTCACCACTAAACGAGGTGCTGTGGTCGCGCTGAAAGATATTAATTTACACGTTGACAGTGCTGAATTTGTCTGTGCGGTCGGGGCCTCTGGTTCGGGAAAATCGACTTTGTTGCGAATGATTGCGGGTTTAGAACTGCCCACTTCCGGCAAAATTACCGTTGATGGTGCTGAAGTGACAGGGCCAGGAGCCGATCGCGGCATGGTTTTTCAAAATTATACACTCTATCCCTGGATGACGATCCAAAAAAATGTTGAATTTGGCTTAAAACTACAGGGATTATCGACAAAAGAATGCTGGGAAGTGGCCTGTTATTATCTGGATATTGTCGGTTTAACCCAATTTGCTAATGCTTACCCTAGAGAACTATCGGGTGGGATGAAACAACGGGTTGCGATCGCTCGCTCTCTTGCTTGTCATCCCAAAGTTTTATTAATGGACGAACCTTTTGCCGCTTTAGATGTACAAACCAAAGAAAGAATGCACGAATATTTAATTGAAATTTGGCAAAAAATTAGGTGTAGTATTTTAATGATTACCCATGATGTGGATGAAGCGGTTTTTTTAGCTCAACGTATTTATGTTTTGAGTGCTAGACCAGGGACTATACAACGGGAATTAACAATTAATTTACCCGCAGATCGTAATTATAAAATTAAACGACAATCTCAGTTTTATGACTATACGGATCAAATTTACGGCCTACTACGGGGTGAGAAATCCTAGAAAAAACTAGGGAGCATCAAGAGTATTCCTGGGTTGAAAATAAGTTAGAGCAGCAAAAATTATCCTCAAACAGCGATCGCTGCTGCCGTCAACCCTAGATAAATGATGGAACAGTTGTTCAACCATTAAGATTTTGTGATAATCCTGGGCAAGTGTGATCTAAAGTACAGCTTTTTTTGGGAAAGTTTCTTCATCGGTGCTGCCTTGGGTCGCCAATATGATAGAATGCCAGTAAATTGATACAAAACTTTACTTCAAGGTGAATCTATGCCGTTTACGATCGAATCAGCGCGGAGCATTTTCCCCAACACGCTATCAGCGGATGTGGTTCCCGCCACGATTGCGCGTTTTAATCAGCTGAATACCGAAGATCAACTAGCCTTGATTTGGTTTGCCTACCTAGAAATGGGCAAAACCATCACCGTTGCCGCCCCCGGCGCTGCTAGTATGGTGTTTGCCGAAAAAACCATGAATGAAATTCGGCAGATGTCACCCTTGCAACAATCGCAGGTGATGTGCGACTTAGCTAACCATGCTGACACCCTGGTTTGTCGCACCTACAGCACTTGGTCTGCTAATATCAAACTGGGATTCTGGTATCAATTAGGACAATGGATGGAAAATGGCAGTGTTGCCCCAATTCCCAAGGGTTATGAACTATCTGCTAATGCCAGTGCCGTTTTAGACGGGATTAAAAAATTAGAGTCGGGACAACAAATCACCGTTCTGCGGAATTGTGTGGTGGATATGGGCTACGATCCCAAGAAACTGGGCGATTATAACCGTATTTCCGAACCCGTGGTTCCTCCCCAAAATATTGCCGAACGGACCAAAGTTAGCATTGAAGGCGTTACCAATGCCACCGTCCTCAACTATATGGACAACCTCAACGCGAATGACTTTGATGTATTAATTGAATTATTCACCCCTGACGGCGCTCTGCAACCACCTTTCCAACGTCCCGTCGTCGGTAAAGAGGCAGTATATCGCTTTTTCCGCGAAGAATGCCAAAATTTGAAATTAATCCCCGAACGCGGTGTGGTGGAACCCGCCGATGACGGTTTTACTCAGATTAAAGTGACGGGAAAAGTACAAACTCCTTGGTTTGGTGCAGGTGTGGGTATGAATATGGCATGGCGCTTCCTCCTAACTCCTGATAATAAAATTTTCTTCGTAGCGATCGATTTATTAGCTTCTCCGAAAGAATTATTAAACTTTGCCCGTGGCTAAATAGCTACTGAGAGAAATCATTAAAAATTCTGATGAAACTTATTAGAGTTCCTTGTCAAGTGAACTCTTTTTTTTATACAATTAAAAGGCTGACTTAAAAAAATTGGTAAATACACCGGTTTCTTCTCCGATCTAGGTAAGAATAACTAAACAATTATTCTTACAGATGTGGGCGAAAAGAGTCGAGGTAGTTCAAAAATCCAAAATTATCATCCCTAAAACTAAAATCATGCCTATGAGTGAAATAATTTGGTCAGATACCGAACAAGAAATTGCTCAAACTGCTTTCCAAAAAGCGTATCAGCGCGAAACTAGCACTTTAATAGAACATATTAAAGAACAGTCTGGTCAGATCACGGTTTTAGATGATATATGGCAAATGCACGATTATCTAAGCGCCCGACGACATCAGATTGATGGTAAATATGACTATCGCTATACTTCCCTAATTTTTGTCTTTGCTCAACTATTAAAGGAAGGATGGTTAAAGCTAGAAGATCTGAACGGTTTGGAAAAAGATAAACTAGCGAAAATCGCTGCTCTCTCGCGAATGTAAATTAATGATTAGCATTAAGCTATCAGCTTTCTGCTCCTAGTTGGGTGACTAAAAAATTCATCTCTAGATAATCAACACCGTCTTAAGTTTTTCCTAAGCGGCAACCAATTCCGCTAGAATGAGTCAATCATTCAGACCGCTTTTCGCTTGTTTTGCACCTTTGGTTTATGTTCAAAAATCTTTTATTTCCCCTAGGAATATCTATCTTTCTCGGTGTTTGTCAGTCTTTGTCAGCCGCCGAATCAGCTATCATCAAATACTACATCTTCCAAGGGGCCGTATCGGTATCAGAATTAAAGCAATTGAGCGAAACAGGCGAATTAGCTCCCGCTTTAGCGGCACAATTAAAGATGGCTAACCAAAAACCCGAAGAATTTCGTAAAATCCTTAATCGTCGGGTAGCGGTGGATGCCGTCTTTCTTTCCAAATTTCTTAATAGTTTTTTTGGCGAAAGTTTGCTAGATTACGCCGCCGAAATTGTCCACACCCCCAATCGGGCTGCTAGTCGGCAAGCTTTACGGAGTGCCTTAGTCACTTCTGCACTTAATGATAATGAGATTCAAATTATCGAAGTCCTCGCTAATTATCCCACCAGCGAGGTTCATGTGGATGGCAATCGTCTGCTCGATTTAATCAACCAAGTTGAATCAGTATTGAAAAAAATGCCCCGTTTACCTTTCTGATATTAAATCCGCCTTTCAGGTTTTCATGAATTGCTCTCTAAATTGAATAGATTAGGATAATCTAGTAATAATAATGACTACTTCTTTGTCTGAAAGGAAAACAGTTAGCGCCAAACCTTTTTTAAAGTGGGCGGGAGGCAAAACTCAACTGGTTCCTAATATTCTATCTTTGATTAATTCCCAGATTTCCCAGGATTGTCAGTTTAACTACATTGAACCTTTTGTCGGAGGTGGGGCAGTTTTATTCTCAGTCTTAAATAATTTTTCTCCTGTCCAAAAAGTCATTATTAATGACATTAATCCTGATTTAATCATGGCTTATAATGTTATTAAAAATAATGTCAGAGAATTAATAGTCAAGCTTAAAAAAATCCAACAGGATTTTTATGAACTTAAAAATCTAGAGGAACAACAAAAGTTTTTTTTGGATAAAAGAATAGAATTTAATTCTCGCAGCTGCGATGACTGTCTAGAAAAAACAGTTTTGTTATTATTTCTCAATAGAACTTGTTTTAATGGACTTTATAGAGTCAATAGCAAAGGACTCTTTAATGTCCCCTTTGGAAAATATGTCAAACCGTTGATCTGCAATGAAGAAAACCTATTAGCTGTCAACTATCATTTACAGAAAGTGACGATCCTACAAGGAGATTTTGTCCAAACTCTAAATTATGCCAATAACAAGACTTTATTTTATTTTGATCCTCCCTATAAACCGATTAAAAAAACATCAGCTTTTACCTCTTATACTAAAGAAAATTTTAACGATGAGGAGCAAATACGATTAAAACAATTTATTGATCGAGTCGATCGGGCAGGTTATAAATTTATTTTAAGTAATTCCGACCTTAAAAACTTTGACTCTGACAATAATTTTTTTGATGATTTATATAAAGATTATAATATTCAAAGGGTAAAAGCCCGACGAAATATTAATTCCCAGGGCAATAATAGGGGAGAAATTTGGGAATTACTGATCAATAATTGACAAAATTAAGCCTAACAGAAAAGAGGGACTAAAATGACACTAAATCCTGTTTAAAAAGTATAGTGGAGCAGGGAGAAACAATCAATAACTCGGTAGTTAATCCCGCTATTAAAAACGGATTTGGCATGATGGCTCTTCTGAGTTTGGTATGCTTTTCGGCGGTTTATCAGGAGCTTAAGAGCTTGAAACACATTCCAGATAAGTCTTTCCTGTTTTTTTCCAAATCCAAATTGAATTAATCCCTTGCCGGATAGGGTTTCCAGCTAAGTGGAACATCGATTAGCATAACAAACTCAGATAAACCAGAAAAAAAGCGACTTTCATCAGATAAGCTCCCAAAATCCTTTTATTGATCGAGGGACACTAGCAAACGAGAAGGGCACAATTGCAGATTCAGAGAATAAAGTCGGTTGACAGGAAATTAGATTGGCGTTCTTTGAGGATTTGAGTGATCAAAGATTTGTTTAAGTCAGTTTCCTTCGCCGCAACCAGCGTCCTGATTGAGAACGAGCGCAAAGCATCGCTCACCGACAATGTACCTTCCGCCGAATCTTTCCTACCGGTGAAGGGGAAAGTATCCGGTCCCCTTTGACACTGACTGTTGATGTTAACTCGACAGACTTGATTGACTAGGGGATCAATCAGGGCAGCGATCGCCTCGGTATCTTGACCGAAAATGCTGACCTGTTGACCGTAGTTGGAATTGACGATGTAGTTGATGGGAGTTTCCAAATCGTCATAGGGCATCACGGGAATCACCGGACCAAACTGCTCTTCATGGTACAAGCGCATTTGAGCCGTAACCGGATAGACTACGGCTGGATAGAAAAACGTTTCCCTGATCGTTCCCCCTCCAGCGTTGACCACTTCTGCGCCGAATTTTTTAGCATCTTCCAGCAATTCCGTTAGGTATTGAGGCTTACCCGGTTCTGCCAGAGGTGTTAGCGTCACCCCCTCATCCCAGGGCATCCCAAATTTGAGGTTATTCACCGCCAACCTGAATTGTTCGATAAACGCCTCAGCAATCTGGCGCTGTACAAACAGGATCTTCAATGCCGTACACCGTTGCCCGTTGTAAGAAAGCGTTCCTAAAATACATTCCCTAACCGTCAAATTGAGGTCAGCATCGGGCAGGATAATGGCGGGATTTTTTGCCTCTAATCCGTAAATGGTGCGGAGGCGGTTAAGTTTGGGGTGTTGCTTTTCTAAGCTATTGGCTGCCCGACTCGAACCGATGAAGGCCAACACATCGACCAAACCAGATGCCATCAGGGGCGGAGTGACGGTGCGTCCAGAACCATAGATGATATTGACTACGCCGGGGGGAAACGCTTTCTGAAAAGCCGACTGCAAGGGATAGAGGGGTAGGGTGCCGGGTCGGGGCGTTTTGACCACTACGGTATTCCCCATAATTAGAGCGGGAATCAGTAGGGTGAAGGTTTCGTTCAAGGGATAGTTAGACGGTCCCATACACAACACCACACCCAAGGGCGCTCGCCGAATTTGTCCAATGACTCCCTCGACGATTTCAAACCGGGAAGAGACGCGGTCGAGATTTTTTAGGGCATCGATGGTATCGCGGATATAGTCCAGGGTGCGGTCGAATTCCTTCTGCGAATCGGCGTAGGATTTGCCAATCTCCCACATCAGGATGTTTACGACTTCATCTCGCTGTTCTTGCATCCGATAGGTAAAGTCTTGCAAATGCTCAATTCGTTGGGCAACAGACAGGGTTGGCCACACCCCGCGACCTCGATTGTAGGCAGTAACAGCGGCGTTTAGGGCCGCCAAGGACTCCTGCTTTTGAAAGTAAGGGGAAATGCCCGATTTTAGCGGCTACCAATCCTTGATCGGTCTGGATGTGAATGGGAGAAATCACCTCTTCCACCTCACCATCCCAGTGACGCAGTTCTCCGTTGATCAGATACTCCCGTTGATTGATGGGAGTCTTAATGCGGAAGGCTTCTGGAATCTGGTCAGCAGTGGGAAACATGGATTCAACAGTATGGGATGGGGTGATAATGGGGGGATTCATGACGGCTAGAACTCAAATTAAAAGTCGCGCGCAACAAGTACAAAAAGCTATAGGCGGTCAACGTACCGTGGGACACACGGAATCGGGCTTCTGAAATGGGGCGAAAGTCTGTGGACTCTGTGTAAGACAGTACATGTTTTCTTAACTGTGGTATGCGACGGTGGTGGAAGCAGAAACTTAAATCGTGAGGTTTAGGAATCGCCGCACTTTTAGGGCGGCGAGGATGTCAAATAAGCTACTTTCCCTTGAAGTTCGTCCACCCTGCATAACGAGCGCGAGTGCCAAGTTCTTCTTCAATGCGGAGCAACTGATTGTATTTGGCTAACCGTTCGCCCCGACAGGGCGCACCTGTTTTTAGTTGGGCCGCACTTGTCGCAACGGACAAATCGGCAATAAAATCATCGGGAGTTTCCCCGGAGCGGTGGCTGATATAGATGGTATAACCACCAGAGCGGGCTGTTTTGATCGCTTCTAATGTTTCGGTGACAGACCCAATCTGATTAACTTTAATCAAAGAGGCATTGCCGACACCTTTGTTGATCGCTTTCTGAATAATTTTGGGATTGGTACAAAAGATATCATCACCCACTAATTGAACACGATCGCCTAACCGCTCAGTCAATTCTTGCCAGCCTTCCCAGTCCTTTTCTCCCAAACCATCTTCTAAGGAGATAATCGGGTATTGGTCGATCCAGCTTTCCCATAGATCGATCATATCTGAGGAAGATTTGCGGCTCTTGTCAGATTTAAAAAATTCGTATTGCCCTCCTTCTCGCCATAGTTCACTGGTTGCTGGATCGAGAGCGATCGCCAATTCCTCGCCAGATTGGTATCCTGCCTTGTCAATTCCTTCTAGAATTAGCTCGATGGCTTCTACATTGGACTTGAGGTCAGGAGCAAAGCCGCCTTCATCGCCGACCCCGGTACTATAACCTTTTTGTTTCAAAATTGATTTCAGGGCGTGGTAAACCTCTGCCCCCATGCGCAACGCTTCAGCAAAAGTGGTTGCACCGACGGGAACTAGCTTGTATTCCTGAAAATCAACGCTGTTGTCGGCGTGAACTCCACCATTGAGAATGTTAAAGCAGGGAGTTGGCAGTAGAGTCGCCTCAGTGCTGCCGAGGTATTGATAAAGGGGTTGACCCTTAGAAATTGCTGCCGCCCTGGCCACCGCCATTGAAACTCCCAGAATGGCATTAGCGCCCAAGTTCGACTTAAATTCAGTGCCGTCCAACTCTAGCATTTTCTGATCGACAGCACTTTGGTCAGTGGCATCCATTCCCTTGAGGGCAGCAGCGATCGCACCATTGACGTTGGCCACCGCTTTGAGAACGCCCTTGCCGCCGTAGTGAGTAGGATCGCCATCCCGTAATTCCAGCGCTTCCCCACTCCCCGTAGATGCTCCAGAAGGTACTGCCGCTCGACCCTTGCTGTTGTCTGCCAAAATGACATCGACTTCAACCGTCGGATTGCCACGAGAGTCGAGAATTTGTCGGGCATAAATGGTTTGAATGCTTGCGTCCATCGGTTTTACTCCTACTTGATTAGAATATTCAAGGGTATCTAGTCTGCCCTTAGAGAGACCCCCAGACAAAATAGCTCTGCGGGCCTTGGTCGCTTGTCATGGATTCGATGATTCTGATGCTACCCCATCAAAATAGGGTTGTCCAACAATCCAGGCACTTTCCTTATTTTATATACCAGTTTTATTATGTTAAGTTTAAGAACAACTATAGATTAAGACCGTTTGTTTGGCTAAACTCTTACCATATTCGCTAGTGCAAAGGGACTTTATCCACGGGAGTTCCGTCCATCTCAAATAAAACGGGCGCAAAAGCTCAGTCGCTCTTCATGTTATTTTCCGAGAAAATGGGATTAATTCGGCGTTGTCAAATTGAAAGATGATCCGAATCAGCTTGGAACTGAAATTACCTTGACTTGCCCTGCGCCAACTTGAAGGGGTCGAAGGGGTCGAAGGGTAGCAAGGATTGCATGGCATCTTTCATATTCTGATCTGACAACGCCTATGTTGACCTCACTAAGTACCTAAGCAAAATTAATTACACATATCTAACCCCCTCTTGCCTTTTGCCTCTTGCCTTTTGCCTATCTTTACTAGGAAATTAATTTTGCACGACTACTTAGCTTAGGAAACGCTATAGTTTCGCTCAAAGTCAAGATTTTACGGCTCTTCTAGGTTCTGTGTGATAAGTTTAACTTACAGAGGATCGATCAATCTTTGTGTCCTTTGTGTCTTTGTGGTTCCTTCCACTCGCTCACCAGAAAGAATGTATCTTAGAATACATTTTGCCCACCAAACCTAAGAGAGTCATTTTACTGCGTTTACGAGCTTTATTATCGGGCTAAAGCCTTGTCTTTTCTAATTTAGGTTCAAATAGTGCTTAGTTTATATATTTTTCAGCGGGTGCATCCCACTTAAGAGCGAGTATAAATACTCATTGAGAGAATTATGAGAGAATAGAGAGAAAAAATCGGAAAAATTTCATGTTAAACATCCCTCCAGAAGAAAAAGCGCAAGTA